>CAZJTP010000028.1:0-29401 GCA_964548955.1 uncultured Phycisphaeraceae bacterium | reverse complement strand
CAACACGGTTGCCCCCATGCTGTCGTTCGTCGTATGTGGTCTGGTTCTACTAACTGGGACGGGACAAAGCAGAGCCGATATAGACGTCGGCGGTGATGCAACCGGGCTCTTTGTCTACGATCTGGAGGAGTTCAAGGATCTGGCCAGGCTTCCGGACAACGCTTTTGTGACGTTGAGCAGCGCCGAGCTTGGCATCATCTTCGGAGAGAAGCTCGTCGGCCAGGTCGTCACGTCAGTCGACAACTTCGATGTCGTCACCGGCACACCGACCGTACCGCTCATGATGGATGCGTCCATCGACGCCGGAGTCGGGATCAGTCCGATGTCAATGTTCGCTTCGGTCACAATCATCGGGCTCGGAGCGCTCGGATTTCCAGACAGGGATGCCATCGGCGAAGGTGCGCTGACTGTGCTCTACGACGAGGACCAGCGTGTGGTCGCGCTGGACGTACTGGGCACTAACGGCGGAACCTTCCAGGTGCGGTTCTTCAACCGCAGCGGCGAAGTCCTGGGTGAGGCGGCGTTCGATGAGGCCGTCGACGACACGTACGTATTCGGCAGCGACGCTGAGGACATCGCGGCATTCACGGTCACAAGCACCGACAAAGCCGGTCTCGCATTCGACAACTTCCGCTTTATACCGAGTTTGGTAAGCGAAGGACCAACATGCAACGTCAACGGGCCGTATCTCATCGAGCGTCAAGGTGACGTCACCGAGGTCCCGCTGAACGGAGAGGTTTCAGGCGACACGGTCAGCGACTCCTGGGAGTATCTGTGGACCACGGATTGTCCCGGCGGTACCTTTGACGACGAAATGTCACCCACGCCAACTCTGTTTGTCGATACGGCTGACACTTGCCACGTCGAATGCAGTGTCACCCTGACGGTGGATGACGGGATCGACGCCGTTACGTGCGCGACGACGGTCACGGTCGAAGGTCCGAGCGAACCGCCGACGCTCATGGTCGATACGACGCCCATCGTCGTGGAAGATCTCAATTGTTCCGGTGACGAGTTCGTAATGCTTCCCGCCGCAACGGCCGTTGACGCCAACGGGGCGGAGCTGGACGTGATCACGGACGCCCCGGAGTGGTTCACGGCAGGCGAGACGACGACGGTAACTTATACCGCCGTCGACGATTGCGGTCATACGGCAACGACCACGGTGGACGTGACGGTCCTATATGGTTCGGGTGTCGAGGTGCATGTGTCCCAGCGCACGCTTCGGGGTGAACGTCGTCAACGCGCCCACCCCGAGCCGCTCGTCGGCGTTACCGTCGAAGCCTATGACAGCAGCCGCGGAAGTTGCGTGTGGCAGGAAGCTCGACATAGGCGCGGCATCTCGCATCATACGTTCGAAGATATTGTGGCCATGTGCGAGCCGGTCAACACAGCCGTGACCTATGAGGAAGGTGTGGCCCCGGTCGATGTGCCGCCCGGTAAGTACGTCGTCATCGCCCAGCTTGATCGAGACGGGGATGGTATAGTCGATGAGTATCTGGGCCGTCCAGCCGGTCATGTGCACTGCGGACAATGGAAAACCCGGCGCCTGGTGCTGCTCGTCGACGCCGACGGGAACCGGGTCGCCGGCGACGACGGCTAGAGCGACTTCTGCTTTTGTATAGCGAGCTGCGGGCTCAAAGCCCACGTGAAGCTCCTGAACAATTCTTACGCTGCCAGCATCAGGATACTGTTACATGAAAGTGGGAACCGCTCTAGTCGTCAGCGCCGGGGCTGTTCCATTGTTACGACGTTCCCGATCTTCCGCGGACAAACAATGATCTTGAACAGCTATTTGGCTCGAAGCGTCACCATGAGCGACGCTGTACGGATCGCAAGGCCGCCTCGCCGAGTCTGGTGTTGCGTGGATCGGTTCGCATCGTGGCAGGCTTGGGAACACGGGCCCGTTCCTTCCAAGGCAGTGAACTTGCTCCGGCGAACCACGAAACATGGCGAACCTTGCGTGCCGGTCTGGAGACACGCCGCCACACCCGCGCGCTGCGTCAGTGTTTCCGCTGCGATCCCGAAGCATACCTACGCCAGCTCGAAGCTTCTTTGCTCAAGCGAACTTTGCCGCCATAGTTTTTTTCAGGCTCCGTGCGGATTGTCTACCTGGGTGATGCGATGTCCTACCGTTTTTTGTCCGCTCCTACTTGCTGATCGTCAGTGGTGATCCGCTGGATGGCCGTTTTGACGAAGGTCATCTTCGTGTTGGTCGATTCGTCAACCTTCAGAACGACCTCGTTGTCCTTAACCGAGATGATCGTTCCAATAACCCCCCCGATCGTCAGCACGCGATCATTCTTGGCCAGGTTGGCGTGCATCTCGTCTCGCTCACGCCGCTCGCGCTTCTTCTGGCTGCGGGAGCTTAGCAGCATGAAGACGACCAAGGCCATCAGCAGCGCCGGAAACATGAAGGACATGGCACTTGGTCGCGTCTGAGTAGTCTGAGTCTGCGCGATAAGGGATATAAGGACGTTCATCAAGCCTCCTCGTAATCGGCGTTTGAAGCCGCCATTAAGACGATCGGGTACGCCTCCGTGATCGTTTCGAGCCGGCCGTCGCTAATTGAATCACGGATGCGCGACATAAACCTTTGGTAGAATCGCAGGTTGTGAATCGATGTCAACGTCGGTCCCAGCATCTCGCCGGCGTTGAACAGGTGACGAATGTACCCACGCGAGAACCGCTTGCAAGTCTCGCAGTCGCAATCTCGCTCGAACGGGTCGGGGTCGAGGCGGTATTGCTCGTTTCGCATCCTCAGCACCCCGGCTGCGGTGAACGCGTGGCTGTTCCGACCGTTTCGCGTCGGCAGCACGCAGTCGAACAGATCGATCCCGGCCATCACCGCCGCGAGGATGTCGCGCGGCGTACCGACTCCCATCAGGTATCGAGGCCGATTCCCCGGTAGCATCGCCGCCACCGGACCGAGCGTCGCCACCATCTTCTCGTGTGACTCCCCTACCGACAGACCGCCGATCGCATATCCGTCAAAACCGATCTCGATCAGCGCCGCCGCGCAACGCTCTCGCTCGCCCAGGTCCAATCCACCCTGAACGACACCAAACAGGGCCTGATCCTCGCGTCTGTGAACTTCCTTGCAGACCCTCGCCCAGCGGATTGTCCGATCGACGGCTGTCCGCATCGTGTCCACATCACACGGCAACGGTGGGCATTGGTCAAAGGTCATTATGATGTCCCCGCCGAGCTTGTTCTGCACCTCCGTCGCGATCCGCGGATCAAGCCGCATCGGCGCCCCGTCCACGTGTGATCGAAACTCCACGCCTTCGTCCGTAACGCGATTGATGCCGCCCAGCGAGAAAATCTGATACCCGCCGCTGTCGGTCAGGATCGGCCCGTCCCAACCCATGAAGCGGTGCAGGCCGCCAAGATCGTGGACCGCGTCCGCCGTCGGCCGAAGCTGAAGATGATACGTGTTGGCCAGGATCATCTGGGCCCCGGTCCCGGCGAGCTGTGTGGGTGTAACGCCCTTGATCGAACCGGCAGTCCCAACGGGCATGAACGCCGGCGTCTCAACCCGCCCGTGCGGTGTTGTCAAAACTCCCCGTCGGGCGCGACCGTCGGTATGTGTTACGGCGAATGAAAACATTGGCGGGATCGTAGAAGCCCGCTGCGCCGCACGCAACCCAGGTAGGGCAGGTCTCGTTCCTCGACCTGCCCTACCTGGCTGCGCCTGATCAGACCGCGAGTGTGAACGAGCGGTCTTAGCACAAGTGGTCATGACGCGGCACCGACAACTGGACCGCTCCATGACCCTTGACATCGCTGCGCGACGTAAAGGGCAGGCTGTCGCGGTTCTGATCCGTAGCGTGCGCCAAAGGCGGATCAACGTGCGGTCTCGGTACGACCAAACGGGATTCACGCGCCTGGTCGATTTGGCCGGCTGAGCCGAACACTGTTTCTTCGAGTAAATCGAGATCGATATGCGGGCAACCACCTGGTTCGATGCGGATAATCCGGCGCGCCATCCGCATGGGATCGGACATAGCGGATTCGCAACGGCTTCGAAGGACTTCAAAGGCGTACCGAACCAGTGTTTTCGGCGAAACCAAGCCCAGCTTGGACGCGGCAAGTGTGTCCCGGGTTGTCGCCATATTTTTGCGCGTAACACCGGCGCGTCTGTCAACTGCCAGCGTGACCCTGCCAAAGTGACATTCCATTGCCAACGTCCGGGAAACGACAGATCATAAGTGCTGCAATAACAGTAGTTTACGACACATCAGGCTGCGACGACCAGTTGGCACGGGGCTTGCTCAATCCTGTCTGTCGACGACGGAGCCGCCCAACGTGGCGCGTCGAACGCCGGTAGAGGCGGCCTTATTGAAAGACACAATACGAACGACGAAAGGAGGTTCGAGATGATTCTGCGCAAGGTGAACATGGCTCACCCTATCCTCAGAGTCAGAAACGACATGGATCGCGTGATCAACGACGTCTTCGGAGACTTCTTGCCCGCTGATCCGTGGGGCGTCATCGGGATGCGTACCTTTCCGGCGATCAACAGTTGGGAAGACGATCAGACGCTCTATGTGGAAGCTGAACTGCCCGGGCTGAAGATGGAAGACATCGAGGTCTGCATGCTCGGCGACGAGCTGACCATCAAGGGTGAATGGAAGGACGATCGCGAGGAAGACGTGACGTATCATCGCCGCGAACGCACTGTTGGTTCGTTTAACCGAATGCTTCGACTTCCAGTCGAGGTCGATGCAAAGAACGTGCAGGCAACACTGCGCGATGGTGTGCTGACCGTCACGCTGCCCAAGACGCAGGCGGTTCTTCCCCGGAAGATCGAAGTGAAGAGTTAGAGCAGATTCGGTTTTTGTGTGGCGAGCCGCGGGCTCAAAGCCCGCGGCTTGCAGAAGATGGATCGCCAGCAAAGAGTCGCCAATCAAGGCGTGGATCGCCGGTTCTGAGTTCGACGGGGCAGTCGGATCGGACATAACAAGTGCCCGGAACCACATGCAGCTCCTTCGGCTCGGGGAGCAGGTGCGCAGCCTGATCTATGTGCGATGATGGCATCATACATCAGCAAAGCGTCAAAGCGTCGAAAAGTCAAAACGTCGAGACATGGGCTTGGTGGGCTCCAAGTCGTCCTTTTGATCCTTGTTGGATTTCACGTTTTCGACCCGCACATCCGATAAGAGCTGCGGTATGAGTAGCTCAGAATTCACGGTCGATAGGGTGAAACAGCGGTCCGGCGACGGCGAGGGGAACGACGGCCCCCGCTGCCTGGTCGTCATGTATCACTATGTGCATGACTATGAGAGGCTGCCCAGGCCGGGGTTGCCGAGCATTCCACCGGGTATCTGCGGACTGACCAGCCGTGACTTCCGCGCTCAGCTCGATCAACTCTGCAGGCTGATGGAACCGATCGACTGGCCAACGCTCTACGCGTGGAAGGCAGGGCGTGGATCAATTCCACACCGCTGTTTCATGCTAACCTTTGACGACGGTCTGGCGGATCACGCCGAGACCGTGCTGCCGATCCTGCAGGAGCGAAGGCTGCGGGGTGTGTTCTTTGTGCCCGGCGCTGTTCTTAGCGCACACCGACTCCTTTCGGCGCACACCACCCACCTGTTGCTTGCGGTCTTGGATGAGCAGACCCTGGAGCAGGAGCTGCTGGACTACCTGGCTTCAAGCAATGAAGGCGGCCCCGACTGGATGGCGTTGGTCGATCCGGTCGCCGCACGGAAGATGTACCACTACGAACCGCCGGGGTGCGCTCGGCTGAAATATCTCCTGACGGTCACTCTCCCGATCGATCTGCGGACCAGGGCAGTCCATGCCTTGTTCGAGCGGCATATCGGCTCACCGACCCGGTGGGCACAACACTGGTACTTGGGCTGGGATGAGCTGGCCACGATGGAGTCGTTGGGGCACACGATCGGGGGCCACGGCCACGATCACGAACCTTACAGTCGTCTGACACCGGCCCAGCGCAGAGACGACGTGCATCGTGTCGCAGTGCTTCTGAGGGACGGGCTCGGGCCGGACCGCCGGCCGTTTTCCTACCCGTACGGGCAGACTGATGACGGCATGTGTGCAGCCTGTCGGGAAGCCGGCTTCGCCCATGCCTTCACCACCGAGCGCCGCCGGGTTACGCGCCTCGACGATGTTTTCTCTTTGCCGCGCGTTGACACGATCGACGTGGAGGCGCTGCTTGAAGAAGAAGAGGCGTCATGCGCCCGGAGCTAGCACTCCAGCCGTCTTCTCCCACCGGACCGCCGCGCGGCGAATTGCTGCGTCGGTTACTTCAGACCTATTGGCTTCGTCCCGAGAACGCACTGTGGATGGCGCTTCGCAGTGAAGCCCTGTCACGTTGTGCTCTGGAGCATCCGTCCATCGACTTAAGTTGCGGTGACGGCGTGTTCAGTTTCCTGCATTGTGGAGGCGTCTTTGATCCCGCTTTCGATGTGTTTACGTCGGTTGCAGGTCCGGATCGCGTGCGCGACGAACATGCTGATATGTTCGATTGTGTGACCGATGACTATCAGCCGGTGATTGCGTCGCCACCGGGCGATACGATTGATGTGGGTACCGACGTCAAAGAGTCCATGCTTGCCAAAGCAAGACGGCTCAACTTCTATCACGACCTGATCGAACACGACAATAATCACCCGCTGCCGTTCGAGAACAACAGCTTTCAAACCGTCTTCTGCAACTCGGCGTACTGGGTGGCGCAGATCGACCGGTTCATCAGCGAGATGAGTCGGATCACCCGCCCCGGCGGACGGATCGTTTTGCAGGTCAAGCTGGACAGCATGCGCCGCTACACACTCGAAGCATATCGATCCGTTGTCGGCGATCGGTTCCTCCATATCATCGATCGCGGCCGGGCAGAATCATGGCCGACGATTGCGGATCGGAGCACGTGGGAAGGGCGTTTCGCGGCTTCAGGCCTTACCGTCGAGGCGGTGACACCATTTGTCACCCGGACCCATGCCCATATATGGGACATCGGTCTGCGTCCAATTGCACCGCTTCTGGTGAGGATGACCCGGTCACTGACGCCGGAAACGCGGGCTGTGATCAAACGCGAGTGGGTGGGTCTGTTCTGCGAGCTGCTTGAACCGCTGTGTGATTCGAACCTGGACCTGTTCGCCGGTGAAGACGAGCCCGCCGAGATTCAATACGTCCTCATACCGACGTAGCAGCACGTAGCGTCTACCGTGCAGACCACATAATTGACATTTACGAACCACCATCTTGCCAGGGGGACACAAGATCCTATCTTGTGCAAATCCGGTGCAAGCGAATGAAGAATGGCGAATAGCGAATGGCGAGTCGACCCTGATTCCAAATTCGCTATTCGCTCGAAGGTAGAAGGAACATCCCCAATGAAAGCCATGCTGTTGTATGAACCCAAGCCAATCGACCAGCGTCCGCTGGTGACGGATGAAGTAAATGATCCGACACCCGGCCCCGGCGAGGTTCTCGTGCGGGTCAACGTTTGCGGCGTGTGTCGGACTGATCTTCATGAGGTCGAAGGCGAACTGCCCATCCGGCGAACGCCGATTATTCCCGGCCATCAGATCGTCGGTACGGTCGCCGCTTTGGGCGAGGGTGCAACGTGTTTTCAAGTGGGCGATCGCGTGGGTCTCGCCTGGCTGCACGATACATGCGGCACGTGTGGGTTTTGCGCCCGCGATGCGGAGAACCTGTGCGAGTCGGCCAACTTTACCGGGTGGACCGTCCACGGCGGCTACGCCGAATACACGACCGTTCCCGAACCCTTCGCCTACCGCATTCCCGACGGCTTCGCTGACGAACAGGCGGCACCGCTGCTTTGCGCCGGCATCATTGGCTACCGGGCGCTGCGAATCAGCGGCATCCAACCGGGGCAGCGATTGGGCCTTTACGGCTTCGGCGCGTCCGCTCACATCGCAATCCAGGTCGCGCAGCACTGGGGGTGTGATGTATATGTCTTTACCCGCAGTGAGACGAACCGGGAACTGGCCCGCAAGCTTGGAGCGGCGTGGGTCGGCGGCTCACGCGATGAGCCACCGGCGAAGGTGCACGGATCGATCATCTTCGCCCCGGCCGGTCCGCTGGTGCGCGACTCGCTGGAGGTGCTCGAAAAGGGTGGCACGGTGGCGCTCGCCGGCATCTACATGACGCCCGTTCCGCCGCTTGACTACGTCAAGCACCTGTACGACGAGAAGGTCGTTCGCAGCGTCGCCAACGCAACCCGCCGCGACGGGCAAGAGCTGCTCGATCTCGCAGCCCGAATCCCGATTCACACGGCCACGCGCCTCTTCCCGCTTGCGGAGGCGAATGAGGCCTTGCTGGCCCTGAAAACGTCCGAGATCACCGGAGCTGCGGTGTTGCAAGTGGGTGGCAAATAGCGAATACCATTCATTCGCCATCTTGAATTCACCATTCGCCGCTGTATTCTTTTCGGGGAGGTGTGTCATGTCTCCGTGGAAATACCGGGTGGTAAACGGCGTGTTGCTCGGCGGCGCGATTGCTTCGTTCCTGCTGCTCATTTCGTTCACCGACAGGGCTGCGCAGGACCCGACGGCGGAAGGTGACCCGACGGCGAAGGATGATGCACAGCCGGCGCGCGACCGGCCTGCGCCGCCCGCCTCCACCGAGTTCACCGAGACGCGCAATCGGATGGTCACCGGGACGATTGAGCGTCCGTGGGATGGTCGTACGCGGGTGAAGGACAAAAACGTCCTCGCCGCCGTGCGAGCCGTGCCGCGCCATGCCTTCGTTCCACCGGATATGCGCAGGCGGGCTTATGCGGATTCACCGCTACCGATCGGCCACGGCCAGACGATCTCGCAACCGTATATCGTGGCGTTGATGACCGAGTTGCTTGAGCTGACGCCGGAATCGAAGGTGCTGGAGATCGGGACCGGATCCGGGTACCAGGCGGCTGTGCTGGCCCATCTGACACCTCACGTGTACACGATCGAAATCATCAAGCCGCTCGCCGAGTTCGCAGCGCAAGCCCTGGGCAAGCAGGGCTACACCGAAGTCAAGATCCGTCGCGCTGACGGATATTTCGGCTGGAAGGAAGAGGCGCCCTTCGACGCGATCATCGTGACCTGTGCCTCCGGCCACCTCCCGCCGCCGCTCTGGGAGCAACTCAAACCGGGCGGCCGGATCGTGATTCCAATCGGCGGGCCACATGAGGTCCAGCGACTTATCGTTGTCACCAAGACACCCGAAGGGAAGCGGCGGTCCAGAACGGTTACTGCAGTCCGGTTCGTGCCGTTGACGCGCGACATGGAAGGGGAGTGATAATCCGTGACGACGCACAAGCCCGCGCTGCCGGCGGGGCGACTGGGCTGGGTCGTGTTCTTCGTGGCCACCGGGCTGCTCGGGTTCGAACTTTCCCTGATGCGGGTACTGCTCGTTGCGAGCTGGCATCACTTCGCTTTTCTGGTCATCAGCATTGCTCTTTTGGGTTTCGGTGCCAGTGGAACGGCACTGAGTCTGCTCCGGACGAGACTGCTGCCCCGCAGTGAGGGCGTTCTGTTTGCGATGGTGCTGATTGCCGCGGTGTCGATGCCGGTTTGCCTCGGTCTCGCCCAGCACCTTCCGGTCGAAGCACGACTTGTCCCCGCGCTTCTGTGGCGGCAGATCGGTTGCTGGCTTGTCTATTGGACCCTTTTGGGCATTCCGTTTCTCATAGGGGCCGGTGCTATCGGGCTGGCGCTGATGATCGCCGGACGGAACATAGGACGCGTGTATGCCGCGAACCTGCTGGGCAGCGCAGCCGGCTCGATCCTCGCAACGGCTGCGATGAGCTTCGTTCCACCGGCATGGTTGTCGCTCTTGATGGGAGGGGTCGTGCTCGCCGGCACGGCGGGATTGCGCGCGGGCTCTGCGCGGCTTCGCGCGGGTGCCATCATCGCATGCGCCGGGCTCACTGCAGCACAGTGTTGGATTGATCCGCCGCACATCCGCCTCGATCCATACAAGCACGGTGCGTATGTGCAACGGCTCGAGCGGCAGGGCCAAGCCGACCGGGTTGCGGCGGCATACGGTCCCCGCGCGGTTGTCGAAGCCTATCGCGGCGAGTCGTTCCACGACCTGCCCTTCCTGTCAGTCGGTGCGACGCCGCCGTCCATGACGGTGCTGACATTGGACGGTCATCCCGCCGGTTCGGTCCTTCAGATCACCCACCCGGAGGACGCGACTGTGATGGACTTTTGCCTGATGGCTTGTCCTTACGATCTCGCTCCCGCAAATCCCAAAGTGCTGCTCTTGGGCGAAACGGGTGGAACCAATGTGTGGCTCGCCGCCCGTCATCACGCCGGCGCGATAGACGTTGTACAGCCCGATGCCAATGTGATAGCACTCCTTCGCGGGCCGCTGCACGACCGCGGCGGCGTTGTGCTCGACCTGCCAACGGTGCGGGTCATAACGGCACAGCCGCGGCATTTCGTCGAGCGGACGCGCGACCGCTTCGACCTCATTCAACTTGTTACGTTGGAATCATCCGCAGCAGGCTCCGGCGGTGTGCGCGGGCTGGCTGAGGACCATCTGATCACCGTGGAGGGCATCACTACGGCACTTGGGCGTCTCACCGATGACGGACTGCTCGTAGCGACGCGGGGCATTCAGACACCGCCGAGGGACAACCTCAAGCTCATGGCCACTTTTGCAGCCGCGCTAAATCGCAATGGTGTCGCCCACCCGGAGCGTCACGTCGTCGTTGTGAGGGATTATCTGGCGGTCTGTACGATGGCCAGGGTCTTCCCCTGGACGCCCCACCAGATCGAGCGTGTTCGCCGCGTGTGCGCGCAACGGGAGCTGACGCCGGTCTGGTTCCCCGGTATCTTGCTCGACGAACTCAACCAACCCGACGCGATGCAAGGACCGCCCGGTGAAAAAGGGGATTGGTATTATCACGCGGCCGGGCAACTGTTTTCGTCGGCGCCCGAGCGGTTCATCGCCGACTGGCCTTTCGACATCCGCCCGCCCACCGATGACCGTCCGTTCTTTCTCGACTTCTGCAAGATGGCCCGGTTCAACGAGTTGAAGCGCGCATTTGGTGACCTGTGGTTGACACGGACGGAGCTGGCGTTCTTGTTCGTGCTGGCGGCGATTGTCGTCATCAGTGCGGTCGGTGCCGTCTTGACGCTTGTCCCGCTGTTATTCGTCCGTCAGTATCGCCACGCCGTGGGGCGCGGAAGCATCGTGACGTACTTCGCCGCCATCGGCCTGGGTTACATCCTGCTTGAGATGACGTTCCTTTCGCGATTGACGTACTGGATAGGCGATCCTGTCAGTGCGGCTGCGGTCACAATCGCGGGTTTCCTGTTCTCCTCCGGCCTGGGAAGCCTTTCCGCCCAACGATTCTCTGACGAGTCCACCCATGGAAAATTCATCCGCACCGTCATCATCGGTCTGATCCTGATCGGTGCGTTGGAGTTGGTCGTGGTAGCTGCGCTTGGTGGAGTGGTGGGCACACTACCGTATGTTGTGCGGTGCGGCCTGGCATTTGCGGCGATCTTGCCGTTAGGGTACTTGATGGGATTTCCGATGCCGGCTGCACTTGCTCGGCTGGATCGCTGCGCGCCGGCGGCCATACCGTGGGCGTGGGGGATCAACGGCTTTGCCTCGGTCATAGCGGCGCCGGCAGCGGTCGCTGTCGGTATGAGTGTCGGCTACACGGCAGCCGGTGTGGCCGCGTTGGCTCTGTACATCGTACCATTGCTGTTTTTCGCCAGGCTCCCACAAGCCGTGTAGCCGGGTATCCATGAAGAGGCTGTTCGGAGTCAATAGGCGTTTCGCATTTCGTTACTCTTCAGCCGTTTGCAATGTCCTTATCGGGTAGCGGGGGGAGTTCGTAGTTCGCAGGGTCGGGCTTTGCCCGACGCACGTGGAATACTCGGGCATACCTCTACCCTACGACGATCAAACGACAAGTAGAGAGGATGACGACGCCGGGCGACAGTAACCGCTGGGGTCCGATCAGCCCGCGTGGGCCGGTCGGATCGCCGTCAGCGGATGGGCCAGTCCGGGATGGCGGCGTCGATTTCCTCCATCAAGCGAATCGTTTCGTTCAGAGCGACCACGACCTTTTGGTAGTGTGTGAGATCGTCGTAGGAGAGTTTTCGGCCCTGGCGGTCTTTGAGCCACTTCTCGCACACCTTGTAGCCGCCGATGTGAAACTCCCATACCGTCGGCGGGACGCCCTCGAAGTACTGCCCCTTTGTACCCGACCTCGGAGCATCCGGGCTGATGTAGACGCGCCCTTTGTTAATGGGTTTCCCCGTGCCCGGGTCCGACTCACCGGGGGCGAGGTAGCACGGATGGCCTTTGGCGACCAGGTCATCGCCGGGGACCGGGTAGCGGGTGATGAACCTGGAAACCTTGGGGGACTCCAACAGATGGAGGGCAACCAGCTCCTTTCCCCTGGAGCAGAGCTCGCGAAACAGCTTCTTGTCGCCGGTCAACGGCACGCGCGGAAAGTCGATCCTGAGGAACTCGGCGTAACGCTCACGGTATGTCGGGCTATGAAAGACCGCGTAGATGTAGTGGAACACGTCCTCCGGACCAAAGGTCTTCTTGAGGTCGCCGGTTCCGTCGGGAACAAACGACAGCCGCAGCCGTTCTTGCAACTCCTCAAGAAAGTTCCCATTGAGATTGACGTGCCGGTCGGTGCCGTTGGCGAACAGGTCGCCGTTTTCCTCCGGATCGGGGTAGAGGTACAGAGGGAAAAGACAATTGCCTCCCCTCCGATAAAGGTTGAGGTCCGTGGGAACCCTGGAGCAAAGCAAGATGTCCCATTCACCTTGATCAATGACCTGCATAGCTCGGCCGACGCCCAGCCCGAGATTCTTCCCATACAGGATGTGACGCATGACCTCGAACCGGGGCCAATCGACCATCCACGGGACATAGTAGACTGACCGCGTATCGAAGGGACGGTAAAGGCATTCGGCAACTCGCCTTTTCCACTCTTTGTCCTTTCGAACCCGATCGCGCGCATTTGGCAGCTGCCAACCACGCGTATCCCCAGCGGGGTATTTGGATGAGCCTTTCTCTCCGAAATACCGATCCCGAAACTCCTGATCGGAGATAGCGCCACTGCGAAAATCGGCAATCCGCTTGAGCAGTATCTGCGGATCGAAGTCGATGACCAGCGGATCGCGAGATGTCTGAATCCCAGTCGAGCTAACCGGCATGATGTCGGTGATTCTCCAGCCACTCTCGTACTCGGTTCGCCAGCGTTCATCGCGCGGAACGAAGAAATAATAAGGTGACGTTGGAGTAAGTTCCGTCCATTGGCTGGTGGTGATGTCAGTCTCGAAGAGCGCAGCGTACTTCTGTTCGCGGATTCCCCACAGCTCGCAATGGCGGACTTTGCCCGGGGTTTTGCCTCCTGGCTCCTTGACGAAAATGCCGATGGTTACCCCCTGCTGGATGTCGAAGACATTCTCGTCCTTCGAGCCATCTGGGCACCTTTCCTTCTTTTTGACATTCCCGTGAAGATCCACGATGTAAATGTCCGTAAAAGCACACATCAACTGTTCGCGCATGCCTCGAAACGTCGGGTTGTCCAGATATCCATGGTTTGTAATCAAGGCCAAAATGCCTGCGCCGGTGCGTTCGATCCGCCACTGCCCCCAGCGGATGAACTTGACGTAGTCGTCCTGCAACCAGACTTTCCTCTCGCCCAGAGGCTCTCCGTCAACTTCATAATAGCTTGGCACGGATGCCCCGCCGGGGAGTTTCCCCTTCAGAAGTCCGTCAATCCACTCGCCCGTATTCGCTGATATACCCGAGTACGGCGGATTGCCCATCACCACCATGATGGGAAGGTCGCGCTTGATACGGACGGCTCCCGCGGCTTCCTCTGCGATGAGTCGCTCGATGAAATGGAACTCCCGCTGTGCCTTTCGTTCGGCCTCTTCGAGGGTATTGGTCAGGTAGATGCTCAAGCGCTCTCGTCCGGCGAAGTCGTAGGCCCACTTTTCGCGCAGTGCGTCCGAGGGCAGGTCTTGTCCGGCCAGTTGCATGCCAAGCTTGAAGTGGGCGACCGCATAGGGGGCCATCAAGAGCTCGAAACCGAAGAGCCGCGGCAGAAGGTGCTTTCTCACGTAGCCCGACCACATTCCGGCATCGCTGCGGGCTTTGAATTGCTCGCGGATGTGGTCCACTACTGCATAGAGGAACGTGCCCGTACCGCAGGCGGGGTCCAGAATCAGCACGCGCGGTGTCGTGTCCTTGACCTGTTTTCCATTCCTGCCCTCGCGCTCGTACTTGCAGACCGAGGTGTCGGCCAGTCCTTGCTCGCAATCGAAACGCGTCTTCAGGATATGGTCGACCGAGCGGACGATATAGGAGACCACCGGCTCGGGGGTGTAGTACACACCGCGGGCCTCACGCAGCTTGGGATCGTAGGCTGCCAGAAAGGTCTCGTAGAAATGGACCACGGGGTCCTGCCGCCGGGTCCTCTTGCCAAAATGCTCCAGGACGGCGGCCATGTCGGTATGGGCCAGTAGGGCCGCCACATCATCTACGAAACCGGCGTACGGCTCCTCGTCGAGGTCGGCGCCGGTAATCGTCTCAAAGAGTCTGCGCAGGAAGGGGTTGGTCTTGGGGATCTCAGCGGCGGCCCCCAGGCGCCGGAACGGTCCCGGTCCCCGGTGATTGCATCGGGCAGCGAACAGGCCGTAGGCGATGGTTTGCGCGTACATGTCGGCGAACTCGGTGACCTTTTCCGGCTGGTCAAGGTCGGGGATGAGTGTTTGGGCGAAGGCCTTGCGCAGATCGCGCAGCGTGTTGGAGGCATGCCTGCTTTCGATGGCTTCGATGATGATGTCACGGATCATATGGGTCAGCCGGGCCATGCGTTGGGCAAGTTCCTGTGGGATGGCAATGGGCGCCGGTTCGTGCTCCAGGAATCCACGTAGAAGTTCCATAACAGCGTCCGCGCCGCCCTTGTTGCGCCGCAGCTTGCCGGCTTCTCCCACACGAGCGAGCCGGGCCGCACAGCGGGGCTTTCCCTCCACGTACCAGCGGAACTCGAGGTAATCAGTCAAGATCAGGTTTGGGAGAAACACACGATAGCGCGCCAGTTGTTCACAGCGTTCGATTTCATCCAGCGGCTTGCCCACGTCCTTCGCTTCCAAGTAGCCGATGGTGAGCGGACCGTGTCTGGTGTCAGACGAGATCACGTAATCCGGCGCCCCGCACCTCTCGCGTTGCGGTTCGTTCGTGGCCGTAATCTTCTTTCCAACGGCCTCCAGGAGCTCCTTCAGAGCAGGACGATGTGTATGCTCAGTGGCGTTACCAGCCCGCAGTGCATTCTCGATCTTCCTGACGTAATTCAACAAAGGCATTGCGTAACAGCTCGTTACTTTGTTTCCGCACCGCAGTGGGCGAGAGAGTAACACATGGAGCGGGAACCGTCGACATAAGACGTGATCTGAACCGCCCGTTCGGCGGAACGATCATGCTCTCGCCTACCGTCGATCCGGGCACCGGGACAGCGCGATTTCCAGGCCGCCCTCGACGCACTCCAACCAGACAAGCGCGAGGCGATGCTGTCGAAGCTCACGGAAGCTGGCATCATCGGCAGCGGCCCGGACAAGGACGAGGTCCTGCGAGACTTCGACCCCCTCCTGCGTAACATCGCCGCCGTTGCCAGGCGTGACGGCACCGATGAGGACCGAGCGTAGTGCCGCCGACCATCAGCCGGATCGCCTTGGCCGGTGCGCCGAGGTCCGGGCAGTAGCAATCTGTGAATGCCGCGTCCAAGCCGCGCCAATCGATCTTCTTCGCCAGAACCATCAGCTCGTGGCTCGGGTCGAGTAACTGATCGAAGTGAGCTTGGAACAGTTCAAACGCGTCGCGGGGCTGGGGTTTGGGCTTCATGAGGCCTCCATTCCGCTTCCCAAATTGCAAAGTTTCCGTACCAATCAGTCAGAAACCCTGCAATCCCCACACTACAACGACGCTGCAAAACACCTGTACCGCTAGCTTTTTGTATGTTCTTCAGGGACGACCACTTAGCAATTTCGGGGGAAGAGCATATCGAGCTGGCTGTGTCTTGTTAAGGCCCCCGAACACGCCGATCCGGGCGTCAGACGTGATTGGGGGCCATATACTCCTAATCACCAAGGACCGGAATCGGATTACCGTTGTCATCCACCGCGACGAACGCCACTTCAGCTTCTGTTACGTCGACGATCTGATCAGGGTCGCTGCGGCGGTGGGCACGGACGCGCACATGAATCCTTAGGGATGTCCGTCCAATGTGCAACGTGTCACCATATAGGCTAAGCGCGTCGCCGACGTACACCGGTTTGTGGAATTCGACTTCCTTAAACGAGACGGTGACGTAACGGTTACGTGCCTGCCGCATCGCTTCAATGTAGGCAGCCTGGTCGATCAGGGAGAGGATCACGCCGCCGAAGATCGTCCCGTCCGGATTGGTGTCGCGGGGCATCATCACGACACGAATGGCCGGCTCGTTGGTTGGCGGTTTGGGTTGATGGGTCATGGTCTGGAACACTCCGTAAAAGAGTAACGTGTTTGACAAGTTCCACAACTGTCGCGCCAGTGCCATTGTCAAGTCCAACGCAGGTGGATGCAGCCATGCTGGGTACGCACCGGTAGAGCATGCCCGCGCCTGACGTCGCTGGTGCGAGAATCCTTTCTCGCACCACGCCACCATTGGCAAGTGGACCGAGAAGGGATTCTCGGTAGAGCAAACCCTACCAGAGGGCACGCGCAGCCATAAGCAGGATCGCGCCCACGCTGATCAACACGACGAATAACACCGCGCCGGTGAACACTGGAAACCGAAACCGGTACAATCTACATAGATGCTGCAGGTAATGAACCTGCTGAGCGAAGCTCAGCTTGCTTTCACCAGCCGCTCTAGTGGCGAACCGGATGGGCACTTCAGCCGGTCGTTTACATCGCCCTTTGACATAGAGTTCCAGGGCGATCTTGTATCCGACCGGGTCTAACTTGTCCGCCCCTTCCCACGTGGCGCGGTGCAATGCGAAGAATCCGGACATCGGATCGCTCAGCGGCACGAGCGGTCTGGCGAGCAGTGTCGCTATGCAGCTGGCCAGACGCCGCAGCAACGGCCAGTCATCGGCGACGGAACCCTCGCCGCCGTAGCGCGTGCCGATAACGAAATCGCAATCGCCCTCGTCCAAGCGATCCAGGATCGCGGGAATAACCTCGGGCGGGTGCTGGAGATCGGCGTCCAGCACGACGAACCGATCATGCTTCGCCTCGCAAAAGCCGGCGAGAACCGCGCTCGACAGGCCCCGCTCCTCCCGCCGTACGATCAATCGTACCGGGTACCGCCCGCCCAGCGACTCGACAATCGCCTCCGTACCGTCTTGTGAATCGTCGTCGACGAGGATCAATTCCGCCTCACGTTTTGCCTGTGCCAAGGACGCGAAGACGCGCTCGACAAGCGGCTCGATGTTCGACGCCTCACGAAACGTGGGGACAATTATCGACACAGCCGATAATGAAGATGGCATGGAACAGATAATAGCCGTACGCCGGGCGTGGACAACCGTGCTGTGATCGTTTGACAGGCCATTGCCCCACCGGTAGATACGCGCCGGGGAGGTGCAAGCTCGAAGCCTGCGCGGATGCCCGCGGGCGTTGGACCCACGGCGCACTTGGTGGACTGACGGGCGATATCCTTGCTAACCACGATAGGCTCCAAAACGATCTCATCAGTAGCGGCCCTGGGCCAGATGGGGGTATTCACGTGGCAGATGCTGCGCTGGCTTGTGCCGGGGCTGATACAGTGGCGGACCTGGGCGCGGGCGATGCCCCTGTTCTATGAGGTGGGCAATCGGACGCTTCCGGTGATTATGATCACGGGCACCTTCGTCGGGCTTGTTCTGGCGGTACAAAGCTACGATCAGCTCCGGGCGGCGGGCTTTGAAGACCGGATGGGTGTCCTGGTAACGCTGAGCCTTGTACAGGAACTCGGGCCGGTGCTTGCCGGTGTGATGGTGGCTGGACGGGTAGGCGGGGCGTTGACGGCCCAGCTCGGAACCATGCGCGTCACCGAGCAGATCAGCGCGCTGAGCGTGATGGGCGCCGATCCGATACGTCAACTCGTGGTTCCACGTTTCCTGGCGTGTTTGCTATTGACGCCGCTGTTGACCTTCTTTTGCGATCTGTGCGGGTCGCTGGCAGGCTGGTTTGTCGCGGTCGTGCTAAAAGGGATTCCCTCTTCCCACTACTGGTATTACATCGCCGATGCCATTGTGAAGTGGGACGTCATGGTTGGGTTCACCAAGAGCGTCGTGTTTGGCGGGGCGATTGCGATGATCGCCTGCTACAAGGGATTTCACTGTCGCACCGGGGCGGAAGGTGTCGGGCGGGCCTGCACGGAGTCGTTCGTCATTAGCTTTATCACGATCCTGATAACTGACTTCTTCATTGGGACCTTCTTGTCGGGTTTGTACAGGGCCATTTACGGGTTCAAGTCGCTCGTCTAATGATGGATCCATTAACTGCCACCACTGGTGAGATACCGAGCAACCATGAGTCGGCCATTCGACTCGTCGACGTGCACAAACGGTTCGAGGACCTCGTCGTGCTGAGCGGGCTCAACGTGGACCTTCGCGCCGGTGAGACAACGGTAATCATTGGGGAGTCCGGGTCGGGCAAGAGCGTCATCTTGAAGCACATTGTCCGGCTGCTGCGGCCCGACCGCGGCGAGGTATATTATCGCGATAGGCGTATCGACAATCTTCCCGAGCGGGAGCTTGCAGAGATCCGGCCTCGATTCGGCTTCCTGTTCCAGCTCAGCGCCCTGTTTGATTCGATGACCGTTGCGCAGAACCTGGCGTTTCCGATACACGAGCACACCCGGCGAAGCCGGCGCGAGATCGACGAGATCGTGAAGCGGAAACTGGCGATGGTCGGGCTCGATGGGCTTCAGGATCACTGGCCGGCCGAATTGTCCGGCGGCCAGATAAAACGCGTCGCCCTGGCGCGGGCGATCGCGTTGGATCCGGAGGTCATCCTGTATGACGAGCCTACGACGGGGCTGGATCCTCCCCGCGCCGACGTCATCAACGAGCTGATCATCAAGCTCCAACGCGAGCTCGGTGTTACAAGTGTTGTGGTGACGCACGACATGGCCAGCGCCGGAAAGGTCTCGGACCGTATCCTCATGCTGCACAACGGGAAGTTCATATTCGACGGAACACCCGAGGAGATCATCCACTCCGAGGACCCGCGTGTCCGATGTTTCGTGGAGGGCCGTTGTTACGAGGAGGACCGTCAGACCCTTTAGGTCAAAGGATCAGTCATGAAGGAAGGCACACGCAATCTACTGGTGGGTCTGTTCGTCGTTAGCTCGTTCATTGTGCTCGGCCTGTTGATGGTCTGGTTCGGGGAGGCGCCGAGCTGGCTCGGTGGTAGTGAGTGGACCCTACGCATAACCGGCGTACAAGAGCTCAGCGGCATCGGCGAGGGAAGCCTCGTCAACCTCAACGGCGTTGAAGTCGGTCGCGTCAAGGCGCTGGAGTTTGAGGACCCGGAGCGTCCCGACCGGGGGGTAGCCATCGTCACCCGGATCAAGAATCGCTATTCGATCCCGCAGGGTGCGTATGCCAAAGTCTACGGTGCGACGTTGGGTTTCGGAACAGGCCGCATCGAACTATGCGTCAAACCCGGCGTCAGGGTTGAGCCTCTCCCCAAGGAATTTGCTCTGATCCGTGGCGAAATGCACAGCATCGTCGGAGAGATCATTGACAAGGAACTGGTGGGCTCGGTAGAGCAGACCATTACACACATCGGCAACCTGGCCGAGGCGATGAAACCCGTAGCCAAGAACGTCGCGGAACTGCTCGAACAGCGGACGGTGGCAGATGTCAGCCAACCAGACGCCGCCGAACGCGGCATCACGGCGAACGTGGCCACGATGATCGAACGGATCGACAACCTTGCAGCTCATATCAACGCCGTCCTCGGGGACGAACACATGCAGGAAGATGTCAAAGCGGCCGTCGGCGACCTCAAGGACGCCACTGAGGAACTCAGGGAGACGGTCGCCCTCTGGAAAACCGAGAGCCGGAGGATCAGTGACAATGTCAACGCTGGCATCGATCGGACGGGGGAGGACTTGGAGCAGTCATTTGTCAAGCTCAACGAGGTTCTGGATCACCTTGACGACGCCACGAAAAGCATGGCTGTGATGCTCCACCAGGTTGCCCAAGGGCAGGGCACGGCCGGACTACTCGCCCGCGACGAGCGACTCTATGAGGCCGCCGTCGTGTCGATGGAACGCCTCAGCGAGCTGATCGCCACGGTTCAGCGTATTGCCGGCAAGATTGAGGAGGATGGCTACATCACGATCGGCCGGAAGACACCGGTCGGCACGCTCACCAAGGATTTCCCCGTCGGCGAACGGACAACCGGGACCTCAAACACAGACTAAGTGGGTGCCCCATCCCATCTTGGGCTTGTCGATTTAGTCCCAGGCATACCAAGAGGCAATGGTTGGTCGAGTCCGGGGCGGGGTTGGGGGAATCCGAGCCGAATGCCAACAAATATGGTTTGGGGTTGGGATTGGGGACCGTTCAGTGCCAGTTACGCTCCGCAGGCTGTGCATGAATAGAATTATACCCCACTCTGCACAATCAGCCCTGTACTGGCTGCACGCTCGCCCATCGGTCGTGCTGTCTATGCACACACCTCACGAGAATGCGCGGATTGTACGCAGTGCATACCCGCCGCTACTCGGTTCTCATGTTCTCCAGACCGCGCACCAGAAAACTGCCACACACCCATCACTGATTTGATCACCCAAACGGTGACTCCCCGACCGATTGTCGCTGTCGATATACTTACCGGCCCGCTTCACTTTGGACCTTCTTGGTCATCGCCTCACGCAGTGGATTCTTCCCGTTGCTGCGAAGCCGGCGATTCCGCATGCGGTCCGTACAGGATGCACGCAGAAGACAGCCCGCACAGGACGAGCAACAGTAAACACGCCGATCCAGCAATTCGCCATTCCTGTATTCCTGTTCAACTGATTGACTGGAAAGTCGGTCCCATATGACTTCCGTCCCGGTCCTGTCCTCGTCGTTTTGCTTCAACCATTCCGGCATATTGTTGGAGTATTGACACACATGGATAATTGCGGTGTAATATTGCGTAATGAAGGCGAATTCGTCAATTATCGAGACCCGGGCACGAGAGTCGATCGGAGCTCGCATAAAGCGGCGTCGCAAGGAACTCGGGATTACGCAGATCGGGCTGGCCGCCGCAGCCGGGGTTAATCAAGGGTACATTTCCGCCATCGAACGGGACCTGGCTAGGCCGAGGAGGCGGACGATCGACGCCCTAGCCGTCGCGCTCAACCTGCCACAAGGGGTACTAATCGGCAGTGGAGGTGAGCACGACACGCCCCAACCACTTGAGACCCGCGAGCTGCTTCTGCTGGGGTCTATACCCGCCGGCCCGCCCGCCGAGTCGCAGGAGCAGCTCGAGATGTTCCCCGTCTTGCGTCACCAGTGGTCGCCGGACTATTACTGTCTGCGTCTATCGTACGACAGCATGGAGCCGACACTCAAACCCGGCGACATCGTGTTGGTTCACTATCGACCGGATGTGGTAGCTGAGCACGTCCAGGGGCGGATCTGTGCCTGCCTGATCGAAGGCCAGCCGACACTCAAACGCGTTAGCGTAGAGTGGCGCAACGGCGAGCGAATCGTCATTCTCCGCGGTGACAATCCACAAGTCGCTCCTCTGCTGATCGACAACTCGCGAGACTTCTCCATACAGGGAACAGTAATCCGTCTCGTCTCCCGGGAATTGTAGCGGCACACCACATGAAAACAGAAATTGCTCTACCTCATGTTTGTCAGTGCGCCGTGCAAAGGCGTGGGTCTTCAGTGGGTGCGATTCCCACCCGGCAACTGGTAGCTCCAGCCGGTGCAATCAAAGCAACTGAGGGTGAACGCGAACGAGCGGGGAGTGTGAACGCGAATCGGTTGAAGCCTTCGGTGTAGAGAGTCGCTATAGGCGAACTGGCGAGCGTGCCCATGGCGGAAGTCCTCCCGTCGGTCCGGGAGGCGGTACACCACAGAGAGGATGCAGTTGACCGATCCCGCGGCACACTCTCCTGATACACTTAGTGGATGATAGCCTCCTTTATATACCACGTAGCAGGGGAGCTGTATAAGGACTCTGTGAGCAACGCGGTGTCGGAGTCGCGGGCCATTCAGCCTGGAGGGTTGACCGGGAATAGCCGTGGGCAAGCGCAGCGCCGCCCTCGGATTGCGGTACCCCAACCATTCATTCAATCCCGAAGGGATCGCATGAGCAGCGTGGTGGAGCCGGTCGTTCTTCCAGACCTCGTGAATCCAGGTGTGGCAGCGGTCGGCGACCTTGGCGACCAGCGGGAGGTCGTCGCGGCCGGTAATCTGAAGCCGTTTGAGGTTGAATAATCCCCGCTACTCGTTTAGACGGCGGATGTTCGCGCCGACGGCGGCCAGCTTCTTTTCGATGTGTTGATACCCCCGGTCGATGTGGTATATGCGATGGATGCGCGTAGTCCCCTTCGCGATCAGACCCGCCAGGATCAAAGCGGCCGACGCGCGGAGGTCCGATGCCATTAGCTGTGCGCCGACCAGCCGCTTGACGCCTTCGATGATGACCGTCGGTCCTTCCTTGCGGAGGAGGGCGCCCATGCGATTGAGCTCGCCGCATAAACGGTCATGTACCCGGGCCACATGGCGAGATGGCGGATCCAAACCAGGGATTGTAAACTGACTACATGCGACGTCGAAGCTGGTTTCAGGTTTCCCTTGCGCGCAAGATCAGTCTGTTGTTCGGTGCGGCTGTTCTGCTGACGATCGCCGTCACTCTGGTCTTCCCCTGGTTGCAGATGACCGCTCTGGATGAGCAGGCGATGCTGGTCCAGGCGAAGCAGGTCGCCTCAACTGCGTACCAGGCGGTCGATTTACATGAACCGGATTGGCGGGGTGTGCAGGCACAACTGGAGAAGAGTTGGCCCGTGCTGGTGCGCGAATTAGGTCTGCCGCCTCCGCACCCGCAACTGGTCCCATGCGGTGGCGCGGGACGGGGGTTTCAGCGGGACGCGATCAACCGCCTCCGAAGTAATCCGCATCAACACTACTACTGGCGAATTCAGAACGACGGACGGCTATTTCGGTTCGCGATGGCCGTCCGCGGGACGGAAGCGGATACGCACCCACGCCTGCTGCGTGGGATCGTTGATGTCCGGCTTCCCATTCCCCAGGGACCGGGGGTGTGGAACTGGGTGGTGACATTGCTCGCGGGCGCGAGCGGCGCCGTGCTGGCCATCCTTGTCTTCTACATGGTGACCCAGCGTCTGGTGCTCTCGCCGGTTCACGCCCTGCGCCGCGTCGCCGAAAAAGTGACAACCGGTGACATCGGCGTACGATCGTCGATCAAAAGCAGCGACGAGTTCGAGGAGCTGTCGGACGCTCTTAATGATATGTTGACCCACCTCAAGGCGGCACAGGACGAGCAGACGAAGATCAACCGTTCGCTGGACATCCGGCTGGGGGAGCTGGCGGAGACGAACGTCGCGCTGTACGAATCCAACCGGCTCAAGAGCGAATTCCTGACGAACGTCACCCACGAACTTCGCACGCCGCTCGTGTCGATCATCGGGTTCGCGGAGCTTCTGCGAGATGCCTGGCTCAGCCCCGAGGCGGATCGCGAACGGTTGGCACGTTACTCCCGGAACATCCTCAACAGCGGACGCAACCTCCTGGAGATCATCAACGACCTGCTCGATCTGGCCAAGATTGAAGCGGGTAAGCTGGAACTCCACATGTCGGAGTTCTCCATCGTGGAGCTCTGTCAGGACCTGATCGACTTCGTCCGCCCTCTGGCTGACAAGCGGAATCAGAGGCTTTCCCTGGAGTTGGCCGACGACCTTCCTCCATGCCGCAGCGATTCGGGTAAGACCAAGCAAATCCTCTACAACCTGCTGAGCAACGCCGTCAAGTTCACGCCCACCGGCGGTTCCGTGTCGCTCGTCGTCGAACACGGGGAAAACGACTGTGTCCGACTCACCGTGCATGACACCGGACCGGGAATCCCCGAGGATCAACGCGACACGGTCTTCGAGGTGTTCCGACAGCTCGATGCCTCCCAGACTCGTGAGCACGAAGGCACCGGCTTGGGACTGCCCATCACCAAAGAACTGGTGCACATGCTCGGCGGGACCATTCGGCTTATAAGCGAGGAGGGGAAAGGCAGTATGTTCATCGTTGAGCTGCCGGTGAGCGTGAAGGAGGACGTGCAGCGGTCACGGATCAGGCTTACATAGAGTGCAGTCGCCCCGCAGGTGGAAAGCCGCCTTGTTCGGGCCTACGATTCTGACGTGGCTGGCGTCCCGCCCAGCCGACCGAGTTGAAACCGACGGTTGGACCGGCTAGCATACGTGGCGTGTACGTTTGGCCCGATAATCTGCTTCAGCAGCCCCGCAATTCGTGACGATATGAGCGCGTCGGCGTCGTATGCCGGCGGGATTAGCTGCTGGAAACCGGGAACTTTCAGGAGCGAGTGATGCCAACTGTGCGAGGCGGAGGCGGCGGGACGCGGTCTCGGCGATCGAGTACCTGTAGCTTTTGCGGCAAGAGCCAGCGGGACGCGGGCCCCATGGTCGAGGGGCCCAAGGACGTCTTTATCTGCAAGTCCTGCGTGGAACTCTGCCACAATATCATCAAGCAGGAAGTGCGAAAGGCGTCGGCCTCACGCGTCGTCCTCCGTGACATCCCCTCGCCGCGCGAGATTCATGAGTTCCTCAATCAGTATGTTATCGGCCAGGAGCGTGCCAAACGTACGCTCGCCGTCGCCGTCCACAATCACTATAAGCGACTGCAGCACGTCGACGCCGCCGGCAACGATGACGTGGAGCTGGACAAGTCCAACGTCCTGATCGTCGGGCCCACCGGCACGGGCAAGACGCTGCTTGCCAAGACACTCGCGCGGATGCTGAACGTGCCGTTCGCGATCGGCGATGCCACAACATTGACAGAGGCCGGCTATGTGGGTGAGGACGTCGAGAATGTCCTGCTACGACTTCTACAAAACGCCGAGTACGATCTGGAAGTGGCCCAGCGGGGTATCATCTACATCGACGAGATCGACAAGATCGGCCAGACGTCTCACAACGTCAGCATCACCCGCGACGTTTCGGGCGAAGGCGTTCAGCAAAGCCTGCTGAAGATGTTGGAAGGAACCGTCTCGAACATACCGCCGCAGGGTGGGCGCAAGCACCCCGAGCAACAGTACATTCAAATGGACACGAGCAACATTCTGTTCATATGCGGCGGCACGTTCGTCGGATTGACGGATATCATCCAGCGGCGACTGGGGCACAGCGCGATCGGCTTTTCCAACGAGGGGGAGCAGCGGGACGTGACGACTGAAGAGGGTGAAACGCTGGCCCAGGTCGTGCCGGAAGACCTCGTCGAGTACGGCATGATTCCCGAGCTGGTCGGCCGCCTTCCGGTCATCACCACGCTTGATCCGTTGGACGTGGACACGCTGGTCCGGATTCTCACCGAACCGAGAAACGCCCTCGTCAAGCAGTATCAGAAGTTCTTCGAGTATGAGCAGTGCCAGCTTGAATTCGTGCCCACGGCGCTAAGGGCACTGGCGGAAAAGGCGCTCGAGCGCGAAACGGGCGCCCGCGGTCTGCGGGCCGTGATGGAGGAGCTCATGCTCGACCCTATGTACGAATTGCCCGAACACGGCCGGTCCGGGAAAAAGGTGGTTACCGATGCTGTCATCGATGGTCGGGAGCCTTTGCTGACACCCAAAGCGCGACGACGTCGCGAATCGGCCTAGCCCGCACCGATCCCATATCGTACTTTGTATCCGTCGGCTTGGTTACAGTGGCAAAGTGTACGGTTGCGGTTGTCGATACGCGGCGCAACCTGCGTTGCCTTCGTTCACCCGAAGCCGGAAGCGCAGCTGTAGAATTGTTGAGTCAACTTATGTCTGTAACATTACTCTGCCCGCGACTAACCTGCCGTGCGGTCCTGCGCGTGCCGGACCATGTCCGTGGCAAGACGGTACGCTGCGGTGAGTGTGGAATCACGCTCGTCGTTCCGTTGGCTGCCGAATCGCAGCCGGCCAAACCGAAACCAATCGACGTGACAACTTCCGAATCGACCACCGAGCATTAGAACAGACTCCATTCTCGTGTAGCATGTTCCGGGTCAAGAAACGCTACCGATTGCCGAACGAACCATACGGGCTAGAGCAGACTTCGTTTTTGCGTGGCGAGCCGTGGGCTTTAGCCCGCGCGGATTCTCCTTCGGCAAAGCGTGTTCAGCGTCCACAATTCCGCTACACGAAAACGAAGAATGCTCTAAAAGCCCGCGCGGATTTTCTTTCGTCAGTACGTAGGTTGGGTCAAGAAGACCCGACAGGGCCTGACACATTCTTACGGCGGGTCTGCTGACCCGCCCTACAACTACAACTGAAGTCCTTGATGGACGTGCCGGCCAAGTGGATTGATCGTAATGGCATGATAGGTGCATATTTTGCTTGTGATTCAAGGATCTCCGATTCATCCTTCATCCCTCATCCTTCAGCCTTCAGCCCTGATCCTCGACCTGAATCCCGGCGCGCCGGGAGTGAGCCAAACCTACGGACGCCGGGAACGACCAAGCTCACTGGTGGCTATGGCTGTGTGGCATGGCCACGTCTTCGTGGCCATGATATGCTGCGGTGCGTGAAACATGCCCACGCAAGCGTGGAGCATGCCACCCGCCGCTCGCGCGATGCGGAGCGGCCCCTTTTGGTTGCTCTATGTATATTATAGCACGCGTCTCGCGATTGTCAAGAGAAAAGTAATCAAAAGAGGGAACTAAGTAATCAATTCGATGACTACACGGGTCACAATCAAGCTCCGGGAAGCCATGCTGGGCTACAAGCGTCGTACGCGGAAGCGCATGACGTATAGCATCCTGGCCGAACGCACTGGGCTAGCGGAAGGAACGCTGCACAACATCGGCAGTCACCGTAAGTACAACGCCACCCTGGCGACCATTGCGAAGATCTGCCGCGCGCTCGACGTAACCCCCGGCGACCTACTGGAACTCATCGACGATCCGCCGAAGCCCAAGCGGCCCCAGAAGAAACGCAAAAAGAATGTGCGCTAGGCACAGGATCGCTGCTGGGTGGATTGCCCCGTTCACGGGGATGGCTGCGAAGCAGCCTCTTTATGTATACGATGGTTGTGGTTTGGCTTCTTCTTAGCAGTTGACAAAGGAGCGTCGAATGTGCGAAATGTCCCTGGACGAGATTAGAGCTGTCGTAGGCGCAGGGAACGCGATGACCGCGGGCGAGTGGATGGGAAAGAAAAATCCACCGAAAGTGTGGATATACGGAGGGAAAGGACCTACTCCGGACAAGCACCAGTACGTACCGGGAACGAAGCCAGGCCCCAACGGAATTCAGCTTCTTCCGGCAAACGATGGCACATATGTCCCGGAGCTTACCGACCACAATCTGGAACAGCTAGTTGTTCCTGACGACCCTAAAAGAACCTGAAGTCCTTGATGCACGTGCCGGGGAAGTGAGGTCGGCTTGTCGGTGGGGCCCGTGTCTCTGGGACGTGGCCGCATGTCAGGCATCGCGATGGCCCCCGGTTGGGGCCCCGGATTGTAGCCACGGGTGGACCGAGGCCCGTCCGGGCCGAGCGCAACCCGTGGATCGTGGGGCGTCTTTTTGATAATTCTTCCCCTCGTCCCGGAAGGGACGAAGGACGATCATGCCGGGAATCTACGCGCAAGTCCTCTTTCACGTCGTGTTCTCGACGAAACGTCGGCGCGCGTTCATTACACCCGAGATTCAACCTCGACTCTACGCGTACATCGGGGGCATCGTGCGTGCCGAGAAGGGAATGCTTTACGCTCATGGCGTGGAGCTCGACGGGCGTTACGTGTTCGATTGACCTGCGTCGGCGATCGGAATAATCCCTCCGGCCCTTCGGGACGGGGATTCATTTGCGCCTGCTGTCCACGGGTTTCGTCCGCCTGCGGCGGCCTTCACCCGTGGCTAAACTCCTTGGCCCCGCTGGGGCCGAGTTGTTTCTGACGACCCGGAAGGCGTAGGGTGAGGTCGTTTGACCCACCTGTTATTCTGAAGTTCTTGATGGACGTGCCGGGGAAGTGGATTGATTGTAATGGCATGATAAGTGCATGTTTTGCCTGTGATTCAAGGATCTCCGATTCAGCCTTGATCCTTCATCCTTTAGCCCTCATCCTCGACCTGGACAGCTCGGTCACCCAAGCCTACGCACGCCGGGAACGTCACAGGTGACCGGCCGAAGTGAGCCGTATAGCGCAGCGGGGCGGCTTACTGCGGTACGCGTCCACGTGTTTGTTCGGTGCCCTCTTCATTGGGTACGTCCGATTCATGTGACCATAGAGGTGCCACTTGAGGTACGGGTCGACTCAGCGAGAATTCAATACGGTCGACTGGCTCGAGGGACGCGAGTTTGTGGGCGTATTGCCAAAGATTAAGCGGGTCTTCTACTTGAACAATGCGCTCCGTAACCAGGGAGAGCAGGCCTGATGTGAACATAAGGAGGCTGTCATCGCCTGCCTCATACAGATCCAACCAACTGCGACCGGCCGTGAACTGGTCTTCGATTGGTTCGTAGCGCTTCAGAATGACATGACCGGGTTCGAGCAAGATGAATGCATCGGGCCAGTTATCATCGATACCGTCAACATTTACCGCCTCACGGAAGTTGCTCAACAACGTTTGACCACCAGAAAGGAATATAGCGGCCGTGCCAATGTGCGGTCTTGTTATCACGAGTCCGTCGTGGGATTTCCCAGACTTGATGCCCGCCACGTCAAGTTGGAGCATCTGGATAGCATTTTCCAAATTCGGGCGCGAGAGTACGGCGATGTCTCGGACTGCTTTCGTCTTGGCGAGTACATCGGCCAGTTCGTCGGAGCTCCACGTGCTTTTTGACTCCAGTACGACACGCACCGATTCAGCAAAGAAGAACGCGTGATCGAGCATCGGGAGCTGCGGGTAATTGTATGCGTCCCATACTACGATGTCGGCCTCGCGGCTGCGATGGAACGGACCATAGACCATTCCTCGCCCGATGCGAAAGCGCTCGGGCAAGATCTCGCTCAGATACACTCTCTGCAATTCTTCGCGGTGGCCTCCGATGAGACTAGCGTGTTCGCACACTGGGAGGTCCCGCATGGCCAGAAGCTGCTTTCGCTTCACCGAGAAAAAGCGACGGACGCGGCTATCGACGTCGTTCAATTGTGACATTGCTTCTTCTCTTTCTCCATGTGCATCGAACAATAATTACCTTGATCCGCAGTAACTCTTCAGCCGTTTGCAATGTTGGTGTCGGGTAACGGTGGGAGTT
>CAZJTP010000027.1:0-29710 GCA_964548955.1 uncultured Phycisphaeraceae bacterium | reverse complement strand
GGACTTCTGCACGGACGACGCATGCGATCCAGCCGGTACCGAAGGCAACTGCGACGTCTGGACGCCAACCAACGAAGGCGGGGCCTGCTCGACCTGTGCAAATCCGCCTTGCTGGTGTGTGGCCGGTGTGTGTGAGGATCTGCCATAAAGGCGCGGATTTTCAGGCGGTCCGGGAAACCGGCTTGAGTAGTTGGATGTCTCGGCAGCGGTGCCAACCCGGCGTTTTGCTTCGGGTCGGCACCGCTTGCCCTTTGTTTGTAATATGGGCGGACGGATTCCCGGTATGCGGACGGTAGGAGCCGGCACATTCCCCACTGAATTGAGAATCGTGCATCGATCGTGGCACGATCAAACAATGATCGTATGGTCCGTGACAGTTTAGGCGGGATGGATATCCCCGATCGGAGCCGCGACTCACAATACCGAGCCGCGACCGTGAGGGAGCGGGTTTACAGATCTGTAACCAACGTGCAGATCGTTCGCATCGGAGCCGCGACCGTGAGGGAGCGGGCGAGCGCCCGTAGCGCGATGCGCGTTTTCCGTCCGGATCGGCGACTCCAGTATGTGATTTGTACCCCGCAGATTTTGTCACGGACCCTGATCGTACACAGATCATACCGTGTGCTTGACGCGTCCGTCGATGGCTGAGACCATCTAACGGTGCGCCGGCGGGGCACGGACACCCAGGCGATCGCGGTACGAGGCGGGTGTCTGCCCGACCGGAATTCAACAATACGAAAGGATCCAACCAATGAATCGATGCTCCAGGAGAACGCTGGGAGCGACGGCTTGTGCTCTGCTGCTGACCGGGAGTGCAGGTGCCCAGCCGGACATTTTGCCCGAGCCCGATCCGTGCACGCCAAGTGTTCCGGGTCTTACCCTGATCACCATCTCGAACGAGGAGCTGAGCCAACTGGAAGGGCTGCTCGACTTCGAACCGCAACTACTGGATGAAGAAGGGAACATCGTACAGGAGGGTACGTTCTGCTGCAGGATGGAATCTCCCAACCTCAGTGTGGCGAACATTCTGAGCCGGCTTGACATTGACGGTGACGATTTCGCGGACAACTCACCGGATACGGACGGAGATGGGCTGCCGGACAACTGGGAACTCGGCGGGATCGAGACCGGTGATCGAATCGAGGATCGTGTTGTGTTCTATCCAGCGCCGTTGCCCATCGTCCCTGGGACGCCGCCGACGCCGATCTTCACGCGGCGGGCCGTGGCGACAAGTGCGCTGCAAGCCGACACCGACGGCGACGGTCTGAGCGACTTCATCGAAGTCTTCGGCCTGATGTTCATCGACGACAACCGAAACGGCGCGCTCGACACCGAAGAATGGGTGGACCGCAATAGTGACGGACTTCCCAGCCCCGGGGAATATCCGGTGGATCAGTCGTTCGACATCACCGACGTTGACGGGGTGTTGCTGCGACACGACTTTGACGGTTTCGTTTTCACCGACCCGACCAACCCCGATACGGATGGAGACGGGATACCCGACGGCAAGGACACCGACCCGCTGATCAATCCACGCGCGTTCGGCATCGGAGACACGATCATCGTTCGTTTTGACGTCGAGGATATCGATCTTGACGGGCTGGGCAACGGCATGGACATGGGCAACGACTTACTGCCCACTGAGGCGTCCGGGTTTGCCTCGTACCAAGTGATTGACAATCCGGCCAATCTGCGTGAGCTGCTGGATCTCTTCCGCGAGGACCTGCTTGGCGAGGGCATCGTACCGGAGTCGGCAATCGAGGATCTGCTCGGTTCGGACTGGGACGGCAACGGCCTGTGGCGGACCACGGATGTGCGAGAATGGTCGCTGGTTATTGATCCGGATCACTTGGCGACCCGACCGCCCGACGAGTTGTTCCTGCTTGATGATGGCACGCCGTTGTACGCCCGGCAGGACCTTGGAGACCTGATGGCTCTGTATAACGAGTCGGTCAGCTACGATCGCTACGGGAGTCGCCAGATAGGCCTGGGCTGGCAAGAGGTGCTCAGACCATCGTCTACCGACCAGTTCATTCCCGACCGCCGCGTCTGGGCCATTCTCTATTCCTGGCGGATGCCGGGCTTCGACATCGACGGTGACGGGTTTATCGGCGTCCCAAACATAACGGCCACAGCGGCGGGCCCCGAACCAGGAACGGCCATGGTCGCGTTGCATCGGACCAGCGCTACCGGAACGTTTCACCTCAGCGATGAGGTGCCGTTGGTCGCGAGCGATTCCGACGAACAGTCATACGACCTCCTCAATCAACCGTTTGATGACCGCATTTCCATCGGTGAGCCGGAACCGGAAGAGCCTAAGCTTAACGGAATCATCGAGGTTGACAGTCTCCGCCGCGCGCTCGGGAGCATCGGCTGCGGGGCGATGGGTGTAGGAATGCTTGGAGCGACCGCACTGGGACTTTTGTTGCCGATGTGGTGGCGCCGTCGCTAACCCGGATTATTCGTGCTGGCGTGGTAATTGTTACGACGTTCACGATCTGCCGCGGACCAGCAATGATCTTGAACATCCGTTTGGCTCGACGCGTAATCATGAGCGACGCTGCACGGGTCGCAAGGCCGCCTCGTCGAGTCTGATACTGTGCGGATCGGTCCGCATCGTGGTAGGCTTGGCGACACTCAGTCATTGATTCCAAGGCAGTGAACTTGCTCCCGCAGACCTCGTAATCTGGCAAAACCTACGTGCCGGACTGGAAAGCCCCCGCCACATCCGCGCGTTACGCCAGCGTTTCCGCCGCGATCCCGACGCGTACCTACGCCGGCTTGAATCCCTCTTGCTCAAGCGAACTTTGCCGCCGTAGTTTTTTTGCGAAAGGGCTGTACCATCCTTGTGGGGCATGGCGAGGAACCGCAAGCGCGATTCGGTCAACATTGTCAAGACGGGAGACGTCGATTCGCGGTTTCAGCGACTGCGGCCGACGGTTCAGCGAAACTTGCGGTCGCAGGAAACTGAAAGGGTATCGCCAGGATCAGGCCTGAGCGATCCCCTCCCGAATGGCGAACCGGGTCAGCTCGACTCGGTCGTGAATGTCGAGCTTGTTCATCAAGTTGGTGCAGTGGTTGTCGACGGTCTTGGCGCTCACGCTCATTGTCGCGGCGATTTTCTTCTGCGCCATGCCGGAAGCAATGTACCGCAAGACCTCGAACTCCCTGCGTGTCAGCTTGGACAAGCGCGATTGGGACACAGGACCCGATCTTGTCTTTCCCTCATCTATGACGATCCGCGAGAGCACATCCTCCGAAAGGTAGGTAGCTCCGGAGGCCACCTCACGGATCGCCTCTACAATTCTCTCCGGTGGATCCCGCTTGGTCAAAAATCCGCTTGCGTTGACGGCCAGTGCCTGATCGATGTGCCGATCGCACAGGGACGAGGTCAAGAACACGACGCCCGTCGCAGGTCGGATGGAACGGATTCGTCGGACGGCGTCGAAGCAGTCCAACCCGAACATGTCGATATCCATCAAGACAATGTCAGGACGGCTATCAATCGCCATGGTGACGGCCTCCGCCGCGCTGCTCACCTGGCCGACCACAACGAAGTCGGCCTCCCGTTGCAATCGATCGCAAAGCGCCCTTCGCACGAGCGCGTGATCGTCAGCAATCAGGACTCTGATCTCGCCGGTCAATCCGCTTCTCCCTTGTCAACCGTCGATTTCGCCGGTGCGCGGGCCACCAACACCCCGAAATCCAACACGGCAAACGGTTCCCGAAGCAAGTACCCGGCCCCTGGGCACATTCCGTAAGGCAGGATGCAGTGTGATCACGACACCTTCCCGCTATTCTTCTTAAGGACATTCCAACAGAGCCGACCCAATATACAGGAGCAGTCCACGCGTTAAAGCGTGTCCCCCTAGGGTGACGTAGCTGTGTCACGACGTCGCGAAGCGATAATTTAGAGCAGATCCCGAAATTGCGTACCGGAACCCCCCTTTCATCCCCCCTTACCAAGGGGGGGAAAAGGGGGATCGAGCGGCACACAAAAGCGAGAGTTGCTCTAGCACTTCCTATTGCTACCTCGCCAGGGCAATGGGCTGGTCTCTTAGAGCGAACTAACGTAGTCACGCGTCGTTCTCACAAGGATGCTGGAGTTGGGATTGCACACGCTGGCACTTCTGACCGGCGCCAACGCTGTTTCCGCTCAAGATACTGACAGGAAGCGTTCGCCAGCTTGGCTTGAACTCATTGGCTATGCTCAGACAAGGGACTCAGGCCTCCGCCAACCCAGGCCGGCGCACAACATATCCCCAACACAATGGATTAGCGCAAAACGCGCCGGATGCGCTCGCGTAAATGACGAGATTTTTCCTCAGCTGTTTGAGCCGCGCTAGCTGTAGGCCGTACAACCGCGACGCACGGCAATGCGTAAAGCCCCGTGGTGTTGGCCCGACGGCACCCGGGCATAAGCCGACACACCTTAGATCGCTGGTGAATTCCAGCCCCCAAAGAATCTGCGAGCGCGCGGCAAACCGTTTGCGCTAATCACCTCTCCAGAGTTTGTGGTTCGAAGTGACGGCGCGAAACGTTGTTCGGCAACGATGTTCCGCGGCAATCCAATTGTGTCCTCCAGCACCGAGGAGTCTGTGATCGATCGAGGTCGAGCAATTGGAGTGCGCGCAGAGCTTCGTGCCGTCAACAAGGTACTGGCAAAGGTGATGTCATGAACGGGATCCAGTCTATAGCCCGCGGAACGTACCGCGCACGACCCGTGCCATGCGTTGCCTCGAATGGAAGGGAGATGTACGCATGCGCTCAAACGTTCTGTACACGATTCTCATTATAGGTACGGTCATCGGAAAGACATACACATATGCCAACGCGGCTCTGCCGGACGAACAGATTATTGAATACCGCGTGCACGAGATACCCACGGATCCCGAAAGCACGGTTGTCTTCGTCGTAAGACTTGAACTTACGGCGGCCGACTCGGACGGTAACGAAATCGGCTGGGAAATCACCACGGCTGAGTTTCGACAGCCCGGAAGTGGGGGTGACACCATATGGGCGGAAAATTCTCCGTATGTTGACACCGCGGACGGACTGTGGTGGATTGAACACGCCGACCCTGAGGCCCCCGAGGAATCTGAATTCGTCCTCCCTCCGTGGTTGGCTGGCATCGCAACTGCGGACAACCCGCAGGACGACGACCTCGACTACGACCTTGAGGGTGTTGAGTACAGTCCTCCACCCCTACCCGGCGATCCGCCATACGAAAATACCGCCGCGCTGGATTACTCCTTCACTCTCTCACAGGAGGAGGAGCCGCTAGAAGAAGGCGATGACGAGCCGGTGGACGTGCCTCCGGATGATCCACCTTCGACCTAACCCGCGCCTTTCGATCGCTGTTCAGTACGCCTACGGATAACGGCTTGATTCTTGGAGATGCTCTCGAGAATCCGGTCAATATTCCACGGCTGGCTCTTCGATCTTCCTGATTGCTGCAGCGCAGTCAGACGAGCGGCGGCCTTGTTCAACCACTCGGCCGCGGTGTCGTCGTCTTTCTTCGTCCGTCGATGCATGTGGAGGATGGCGATTCGCACTTCGGTTCGGCTCAATTCGATGATGTGAACGACAACATCCGGCTCGAGCTGGGCAGCCTCTCGATAGAGATCATAGGCCGCTGTAATGTCTGCCAGTGCTTCGTCGTAACGTTCTTGCTTGCGCAGGGCGTTGCCTCGCAGAGCGAGCATTACTGCCAGCTCAGACTTGAGGAATAAATTGTCGGGTTCGAGCGCGAGCAAATCCGAGCGGATCGATAGCCCCTTATCAGTAGCCGATAACGCTGCCGTCCAGTCTTCAAGAGCCAGCGCTACGCGAGCCTGCGAATAGTACGAGAATCCACGCAGACGGACCCATTCAGGGTTTTCGGGTTCCTCAGCGAGAATGTCGTTGGCAAGCTGCATGGCGGCATTCGCGTAGTAGCCTGCCTTCTCCAGACCGCCCGTGTCAATGCACAACCCCACCAGTTCACGAAAGGCGTCATGGCGATAGCGCAGGACGGCACGGTCGCTCTGTGAGATGGTCTTGCTGATTTCGATCGCCGACTCCAGCAGCGCGATCGCCTGATCGAACCGACCTTCATCCGCCCTAACGCTGCCGAGTCTGACGAGCCCGCCCATTTGCAGGCCGCTCTGGGCGATGTCGGCAATCGTTTTCGTCCTGATGCGTTCCGCGGCCACGAGAAGCATTGCGACACTCGCGACGGTTGCGATGACCAATCCAACCGCTAGCGACACTCGGAATCGCCGGATGCTCTTTCGCAGAACGTAGAAGCTGCTGGCCGACTTTGCCTCGACCGCGTCTCCGGCTAAGTAGCGATCCAAATCGTCGGCAAACGAAGCCGCGGAATGGTATCGACGTTCCTTTTCCTTCTCCAACGACTTCAAGACGACCTTCTCAAGATCGTCATTGATGTCGCGTAGAGCACCCGGTCGGTCACAGATATTGCGCCCAAGCGCTCTTCTTAGGGGGATCGGCTTCCGCGACACTATGTTGTCGCGGACCGTATCGGGGCTTCCGTCTGTCGGATACGGGAAAGAGCCCGTGATGAGCTCGAAAAGCACGACGCCCAGGGAGTAGATATCCGAGCGGAGGTCGATTGCCTCGTTAATGCCGCTAGCCTGCTCGGGGCTCAAATACGGCAGAGTACCCACCACCTGCCCTGTCTGCGAAATCGCCCCCACGTTCTTTGCATCGTCGTTGCCGGAAACCTCTCGGGACAGTCCAAAGTCCAGCACGGACGGTTTTACGTTTGCATCAACTAGGATATTGGCCGGTTTTATGTCACGGTGAATAACCCCATGTTCGTGCGCACTGCTCACGGCGCGACAAACTCGTCCAAAGAGCTGCACGATCTGGCGCACGGAGAGGTCGTTCAGCAGCACATAGTCGCCGATCCGTAGACCGTCGACGAACTCCATCACCAGAAACGGGCGTCCGCGGACTTCGCCTGCCTCGTACAGCGTCACGATGTCGGGATGCCGAAGGCGCCCAATCAGCTCCATCTCGCGCGTAAGGCGCTGGCGCTGGCGTTCCGACGCGAGCGGGCCATCAAGGAGCACTTTGATGGCAACAGGGCGCTTCGCTGCGCGGTGCATGGCCCTGTACACGACACCCTGTCCACCGTAGTGAATGCGCTCCTTGACATCGTACTCGGGTAGTGCCTCACGAAAGAACGCCCAATCTTCTTCGCACGCGATGCGCGAACGCGACCGCTGGCCGGATGAGGCTACACTCGGCTTTGCCTCCTGATTTGAGGGCCCGACCTCATCTTGCGCTTGGGAGCGATTCCCGGACTCTGGCGTCAAGCCGGCGTTCCCCCTTTTGACGCCGCCGGAGCGCGATTCAATTCGGACGCCGTGCTCCGACGACTCTTGTGCGAGTTGTTGGTCGATCTCATCCGCTTCAGCCTTTTTCATACGCATCTTGTCTGCAGGTGTTTCCACGATGCTCTATGTGCCGGCGGATTCCTACGTCGCGCGACGTGGTGCGACGTATGTTCCGTTGTGACTGAAGAACCGTCCGGCCGACCCCAGCATTCCTCTCAGCTTCCGCATTCCGCGAAACAACAAACTGTTGATCGCTGACGGACTCTTGCACATCGCCTTGGCAATCTGATTATGCGAGCGACCCTCGATGTAACGCAACGTAATCGCTGTTCGATGGCTCTCCGGGAGTGTGGCCAAAGCGATCTGTACCGCGTGCACCGCCTCCCGTGTGGACACCTGTTTGCTCGGGGTATCCTGGGGACTACGTACGCGTGCAAAAAGATCAACGAACGATGTGGTCTGTCGTCGTTCGTATATGATCACATCACGGCCACCTCGTTTCAGAGCCCCTGCTCTGCGGATGGCGTCGGCAATCCTTCGTTGGGCGATCCGCGTTATCCAGGGGTCGAAATCGTCCGATCCACTTGAAGTGATATCTGAGGCGCTGCCAACGACCGTGATCCAGATGTCCTGCAGGATATCGTCTGCGGACACGACACGCCTCATCCTGCGAGGGATCTCGCCCTCGACATACCGGTGAAGGCCCTGAGCACGGCTCATCAGAAGCTGGAGGAGCGAAGATGGTTCCATGGCACAACCCGACTGTCCAGCGCTCGGGTGTCCTGAAGCTCGACACCGAGGCGGTCCGTTGCATTCTGGGACATAATAGGACCCAGTGCTACTTTGGGCAAGATGCCCAGAACCATCGAATCGGGATGTAACCGTCCGCCCTGTGGTCATCCAATGACCGAACCGGGACCAGCCGGGAGCAAGTGGGCCGACGCGGTACGCTGTCACCAGACGCCTTGCACCACTCACGCCATCGTGGCGAAGGTTGCGATACCCCCCCAGGGTAGGGCGCCGACCGACCCGCGTGGTCACGCTGCTCGACGAACTGTTTGCAAAACGCGATTCGGTTGCCAGCCGCGCCGAAGAGGAGCTGCTTGTCGCCGCTCCGTAGGCCGGGTCGAGGTAACCGGACGGATCGAAATACGCGTGCGGAAGCACACCGCGCTGGTCGGCTCAGGTGAAGTGATTAACTCGTTTCAACGTCCTGTCTGTTTCGCCTCCCACTCCTGCCTGCTCATCCGCTTGATAGGGTCGAGCTTGTTTTCTCGGAGCTGAGGATTCAGGTCGTCCAGTTGGGAAGATAGGAGCGATTCGAGGCGAGCCTCGGCTTCATCGAGTTGCCCGTCAAGCACATCCGCGTACTTCACCTGTGAGTCGGTCGGGCTGCCCTCGTAGCCGTTGACCGCACCGTAGAGAGCGCCGATCTTCTCCCGCAACTGTTCCTCACCTGCGAGGAAGCCGCCCTTGCGGGTGGCAACGAGCGTCTTGCGGAATGTCTCCAGATCATCGACGAGACGCTTCAGACTTGCGTGCAGATCGTTATCCTTTTCAAGCTTGTCCAGTCGATCGTCGCCCTGCTTCTTGACGTCGAGCAGCGTATCCACAACGTACGTCAACCGTTTGAGCATCAGATATAGCTTCGTGACGGTCCTGTCTTGAAGCGCCATACCTTCGCGCGTGTAGGTTGCCCGTCGATCCATGACCGCCGCAATCTTACCCTCGTAGGTCTTTTTCCCTTTGATGAGCTTGACCGTGTAGGTCCCCTCCGGCACCTGGGGACCGAGCATGGTGTACATTTGCGGCACGAGGCTCGCGGCCGGCGGCATCTTGGGAGGCTTGCCGCGCATGAACCAGCTAACACGATTGATCCCCCGGCGCCGGCTGCCGGGCAGCGTAGAGAGCACGTTGCCCTCGGCATCGTAAACCTCGAGCTTAAGGTCACCGAAGAGGTGTCGCTTCTTGAGGTAATAGGCTATCTGCGCGCCGGACGGTGGATTATGCCCCACGAATTCGTCATTGCCGGCGAACTCCTGAATGCTGGCTGGTATCCGCATCTGGGCCGGGCGCGTCGGGAGTATGGCTACATCGGACTCCAGAACCTCCCGGGTCAGATGTCGCAAAGGTGTGATGTCGTCGATGATGTAGATGCCGCGTCCGTGCGAGGCGAGGATCAGATCGTGCTCCCGTGGGTGGATCGCCATCGCGCGGACACCGACTTTCGGTAATTTTTCCTTGAACCGGGCCCACTGCGCGCCGCCGTCAACCGAGATGTACAGCCCGAACTCGGTACCAAGAAAGAGCAGATCCGGGTTGACGAGGTCCTCACGGATCGAGAGACAGTAACCTTCAATCTGATCCGTAACGAGTGACGTCCACGTGTCGCCATAATCCGTGGTCTTGTACACATAGGATTTCATGTCGCCCGTGCGGTGCCCGTCAAAGGTGACGTACGCCTTGCCTTTCGCGTGGCGGCTTGCTTCCACCTGGGTGACCCATGTGCACGCGGGAAGATCGGGAATGTTTCCGACGACGTTCTCCCAGGACCGACCACCGTTGCGGGTCTCTTGCAAATTGCCGTCGTCCGTGCCGACCCAGATGACATTCTCGCTGATGGGCGACTCGCTGATGGTGTAGATGGTGCAGTGATTCTCCGCCGTGGAGTTGTCGGGCGTCAGGCCGCCGGAGTCGATCTGGCGCTGTTTCTCGGGATCGTTTGTCGTCAGGTCGGGAGAAATCTTCTCCCACGACTCCCCGCGGTCGCACGAGCGAAACAGAAACTGTCCCCCAACGTAAAGTGTGTCGGCTCGGTTCGGGCTCAGGTGAATCGGTGTGTTCCAGTTGAACCGGTATTTGGGGTCGCCTTCATCCGGCAACGGTTTAATGTCCTTGCCCTCGCCGGTCGATTTGCGGATTCGCCGGACGCGGCCACCCTGATACTCGACGTAGACAATGTCAGAGTCTTGTCGGTCAACGTAGGCGTGAAAGCCGTCGCCGAAACCGATGTTGTCCCAGTGCTTGTTCTGAACGCCGGAAGGCGTTTGCGAGGGCCCCATCCAGGTTCCATTATCCTGCAGGCCCCCGTAGACGTTGTACGGATCCTCCATGTCGCAGCTGACCTGGTAGAACTGTGAAATCGGTAAGGCCTGGAGGAAGTCCCAGTGGACGCCGCGGTCGTTGGAGCTGTACAGCCCGCCGTCGGTTCCGACCAGCAGGAAATCAGGGTTGTTCGGATCGATCCAGAAGGCGTGGTGATCCGCGTGGGTGCTTCCTCCGAGTCCCGAGAAGGTTTCGCCGCCGTCGGTGCTGACCGAGGTGGAGGTGGCCGGCTTGTAGACCCGGTTAAAGTCCATCGGGTCGACGAGCAGCAAGGAGAAATAAAAGGGGCGGGCCTCCACGGCGTCGGTCGATCCGACCCAGCGCCAACTCTCGCCCAGGTCGTCCGAACGATAGAGTCCGGTCTTTTCGCACTCGACGGTTGCGTAGACCACGCTGGGGCGCGACGGTGCCACGGCAATGGCAATGCGTCCCAGTTCTCCCTCGGGCAGCCCTTTGGTGATCTTGCGCCAATTCTTCCCGCCGTCCGTGGTCTTGTAAAGCCCGCTGCCCGGTCCGCCCGATTTGAAGAAGTGAGGCCAGCGGCGAAACTGCCACATACTGGCATAGAGAATATCCGGCTCCTGCGGGTCCATCGCCAAGTCGCCGCAGCCGGCGTCCTCGTCTACGTAAAGGATTCTTTCCCAGCTCTTCCCGCCGTCGGTCGTTTTGTAGACTCCACGCTGCTCATTGGCGTTCCAGAGATGCCCGGTGACACAGACGTAGACGGTGTCGCTGTCTGTAGGGTCGATCAAAATCTTGGACATTCGCTCGGAGTCTTTCAGTCCCAGATGCTCCCAGTTCTCGCCGCCGTCGGTAGTCTTGTAGATGCCGTCACCGACTGAGATGCTGTTGCGCGTCCAAGGCTCACCGGTTCCGACCCAGACGACGTCCGGGTTGGAGCGGTCAATGGTGACAGCCCCGATGGACTGGTTGTACTCATCGAAGATCGGCTTGAACGTCGTGCCGCCGTTCACGGATTTCCAGACGCCACCGCTGGCCGCCCCGACATAAATGGTGAGCCGGTCGGTTCTGATGACATCCATGGCACTGATGCGTCCGCCCATGACCGCGGGGCCTATGGCACGGGCTTCGAGTCCGCCGAACGTGTAGGAATCGATCTTGACGTCTGCGCTTGCCTGGCTACTCGTTGGGAGAACTGCCGCAGCGATCAGCACGGGAAACATCGTGGTCATGAGTCTCATCCGAATTCCTCCCTCAACTACTGTTGTGACGTGCTCATGTCGTCTGGATTTCGCATCAGAACTGTTGACAGCAAGTCCCGACATGTTGTATCAATCTTCCACCTGCGAGCCCCACCATCTGTGTGTGGGACCGACTTTCCAGTCGGTCGCGACACTCACTGAGTAATCCGGCTCTCGTCCCCGCCGGCAGTGGTCATCTACCCCTCATCCTTTGTAGGCGGCTCCTTCGTCTGTTTTACGCCAGACTCTTGCGTATCCGTTGCGCTTGGCTCCTCCTTTTTGACCTCCGGCATGGTAAAGCGGTCGTCGGGGATGTCCGCGTTGAGTTCGACCTTCTCGAAAGTCATGTCACCACCCATGCCGCCTTGCCGGATCGAGTGGGCGAGCAGCAGGCCGTCAACCTCCTTGTAGTCGCCGTACTTAATCGTGAACTCGATCTCGGTGCCCTGGAACTTGCGCTTGCCTTTGGTCTGGATCAGGACGAAGTACTCCGTATCCAGGAAGTGATACTCCGTGTTTCCGCTCTTTTTCGTCACCTTCAGCTTATACGTTTCCGATCCTTCGACGTCGTCCTTGCCGACCAGCTCGACCTTGTGTCCCTTCTTCTTGTAATCCACCAGCGGGCCGTCGAGATCCGCTTGGTCCTCGATCATTTCGACCATATCCGGGGGCATCTTTTCCGGATCGGTCTTGCCCATAAACGGTATGATGAACCAGCCGGTCTTGCCGTCGAATGCCTGGACACCGGTCATCCCCTGGACAGTGAATTCGATGTGCACCTTGTTCGGCCGTTTGAACTCGATGGTGATCGGGATCTCGATTCCCCCGCCGGCCAGCGACTTCCCGGTCATTCGCATCGACTTGACGGAGTCGAGTTTCTCGCGCCCGCCGATCGCCTCGATGTGTTTGGCAATAACCTCATCAGCCGTCTTGGGCTCATCGGCATTGGCCGGAACCTGCCAGAACAACGGAGCGCAGAGCAGGATCAATACGTCTGACTTATGGAACATGGATTTGCCTCCTTTTCTGTTTGACGCTTGGACAGGGCCGATTGTCAGCGGGGTGAACCGGTTGAGCAAGCGCTGTTTGTGTAAATGTGTCTGCTCGCGCAGCCGTCCGCCCATTTCACGATTCGTCCGGCTTTGGTGGGAAAGCGCGTTTATGGCGAGGCTGCATCGCCGAAAGACCACGGTATTCCGTCGCGGGTGAAGCTCGGAGGCGTCGTCTGCAGGTGCTTCCCGAGCGTTTCTCGCTGAACTTCGTCGAAGTTGAGAAAGAAGACGACGCCGAGCCGGCCGAGCCCAAGAGCGGCTCGCGATGGAAGCACGCGATGCTTCTCGTACTCATCGATGAACTCATCGCGATCCTTCGACGTGTCCCACATTGTGAGCCAAAGGCCGCGGAGGTTTTCGGATTTCGGTTTCACCTCCTCCTTGTCCCCCTTGGTCGCCAGCAGGAAGAAACGGTCGCCGCCCCACCCGGCCGCTCCCGTGTTGGTCCAGTATCCCGGCTTCCGCATGGCCATGGGATTGAGCATCCTGTCTTCGGCGGATGTGAGGATGCCGCAGCGGAGTTCGCCGAACGTATCGGTATGAACAACACGGAGCCCATCAAAAGCCAGCAACTTCTCTACGTCTTCATCATTGACGACGACGGGTTCATCCCGCTTCTCGTGCTGCCAGTACTTCTCCGGGTGGAGAATCTGTTCAGAAGAGCGCGGAAGATGGGTCGCCGCGATCCGCATCGCGTCGTTTACGTCGGGCGGGCCGGTCGATCCGGCGGACGGCGGTGCGCTCCCGCTTACGAGAAACGCGCTTCCACAGGGAAAAAGCGAGATAAACGGCGCCAAGGCGTGCATAGGGGCTTCGAACAAAATCCGACCTTGCTCCATTCGACGTTCCATACGCCGCAGATCGTCAACCGGATCGGATTGGCCCGAACGCTTCACCTTGCGATCGTATCGGGTTTGGACCACGATAGCTGAGCCTTCGAAGACCGCTCTACCTACGAACTCGGCATCGCTGGTCGACCGTTCCGCGAACATCGAGTCGAAGTATTGGTGATCCAAAGCGTGCGTCAGCTCATGGGCGAGCATCTCGCGATCGAACACAATGCCGCCCTCGGTTGCGGGTCGCTTTACCAGAAGAACGGTCTGCGTATGGTGATCGTAAAGGGCGGGGACATAATTCGTCATCGCCTCCTCGAATGCACCGGTCGGACCGCCGTCGTGCGGTATCAGGCCGACCATCTTCATCGAAGCCTCGCTCCGTGCGCGCTTGCCCCAACCGTCTTCCTCTGTCGGACGATCCGCTTTGATGAATCCCCGCAGCTCCTCTTCCGTGCAAAAATCCACCTTGACCGGGTGCTTGAACTTCAACGCCCGCAGGATTTCAACTTCCTTTTGCATCTCGGACGCCACCTTGGCGAGTCGGTCCGCGGTAATCTCCTCGGGTGCTTCTGGTTCCTGACCGGTGGCCGGTGGGACGGACACCGCGCCTAACATCAGCAATAGATTCAGCTCAAGGGCGATTGCTTTGCGAGTTTGAGATCGCATTTTGTGTCTCCTTGAATCGAGAGTGAAGGTACTTTGCATGCAAAGGAATAGCACTTTGGTCGGGATCCGGCTCCATTTCATCGCGCTTCTCCAACAACACCGAACCGCGCGAAGAGCCTCTGCTGCCCGGGAACCGTCGCGGCGTGAAAGAGTGGCTGCTCATCCAGCAGTTGTCGCAGTTCGGCGGGGAAGTCGGTCCGGTCCACATGGGCGGCAATGGTATGAAACATGTGTTCGCGCATCAGTCCCACGTGCATCGCGCAGGTCAGGTACAGGCTTGCGGTCCAGACCGCTTGATACACGTCAGACAGGTCGGCGTGCAGAAGGGCCAACAACACCTCCGTACCATCCGTCACGACATTCAGTTGTTGGCAACGCCAATGTGACAGTACTTCGTCACTCTGGTAAGCGTGAGCGACGTGCGCCCCGGGAATCGTACACGCTTCGTAGATTTGCACGTACACCTGCACGCCGCGCTTGATCGCCTCGCGAACCGCCGGCAGCACGACCGTAAGCGCCGCAGGAAAGGCGTCCACGACGGCGATCTTCTCGCACCGGGCAAGCATCGCGCGACAGCGCTCGAGCACCAGGGAAGCCGACTGGATGTGATAGATACCCTCATCCTGCGGCGCCCCGCCCAGGTTTGACAACACATCCGCCGCCAGCTTCGTCCGTTCCAGCAGACTCTCCTGCAACTGCCCCAGGAACTCCGCCGGTGGCGTCGGACGGCAAAGGCGTGTTGAGCCTTCGTCGATGACGACCGCGCCCTTTCGCGCAAGGGCGTCAATAGCCTTGTACACATTCGCTGTCGGCCGACCGAGCGCCTTACCAACCCGGTAGGCGGTCACTGCGTCAGCCTGGGAGATCAGCCACGTGTAGACCTCAGCCTCAAGGTGGTTGAGACCGAGCGATTGGAGCAACTCAACTGCCGAATCTTCACTCATGCATATAGTATTATCTATTGCTACTACTTAGTCAAGCGGGATATTGTATCGAATTGTCGGGTGGCCACCAATCGCGGGCAGATCAGGGTACGCTGGCCCGGAGTACACTAAGGTTCACGCCGGCGGGAGTCTTGCCAAGTCGCCGGCCTTCCGCCGTACTGTACGCGTCCAACCACAAGGAGAGTGACGTTGCGGCGACAAGCGTGCCTGGCAGCTTTCACGCTCATCGAGCTGTTGGTGGTGATCGCCATCATCGCGCTGCTGGTGGCGATCCTCGTGCCTGCGCTTTCCGGCGCACGAAGACAGGCGAAGGCGGCGGTGTGTCTGGCACATCTTCACACCATGGGGCAGGGTCTGGTCCTCTACGCAAACGACAACAAAGACGTGCTCGTTCCGAGCAGACTACCTAAAATCGATGACGACAATTGGCACTACCGCATTGTGGGGGGCATCAAGTATCGCCCCACTTTCCTGGCCGTGATGGCCAGCCAGATTAGTCTGCCGCCGTTCGAGGACCCGCAGCCCAGCACAACCTGTGTCGACAAGTTCGGGCAACCGGGTGATCGACAGAACTACGCGAGCAGTGTTTACGTCTGCCCGGAAGTCCGGCATTGGGTTGACGAGCGCAACGGTTCTTACGGGTACAATTACCACTTCCTTGGGAACTCCCGGTTGCGCGATGAGGACATTCTGACCTCGTACAAGAACTGGCCCGTTAAGTCTTCCTCGGTCCGCTCGCCGTCCCAATGTGTTGCTGTCGCTGACTGCATGGGAACCGCAGCCTCCTTCCCGCCGCTTCAAAGACTTCCCTATGAGGACAACGACATAGGTGACAGCAAAAGCGGACGGTCTGTTAATGCCCTGGGAAACGAAGGTTTCAACCTCGATCCGCCACGCATTGACCCGGAACACGGTGAGATGGCCAGTCACAAGCAGGGTCAAGAGGCCCGCAGTGCCGTCCACGAGCGCCACGGCGGCCGGAGCACTATCTTGTGGGTCGACGCCCACGGCTCCAGCGAGACGTTGGAATCGCTGGGTTACAGAGTTGATGATAACGGCGTTGTAACTCTTGACGGGAACAACCGCCTGTTCTCCATTCATCACCGGGACGAGGCCTGGACCGAGTAGAGAATTGACGATTGACGATTGGGGATTTCGTCGAAAGCATGATCCGCAATCAACAATCATCAATCCGCAATCGACAATCTACGCCGTCCCCGCTTCCTCGCTCGGCTGGGGGATTGGCACTGTGTCCGTCGGAGACGGTGACGGCAACGCTTTAGTTGCAGCCTGATAGAGCGCCGTTTGCGTCGAGAAGAACGATAGCTTCATCCAGATCCGGCTCAGGATGAAGATCTGCTGGACGACAAAAAGGCTCACCATCGAGACCGTCGTCGCGTTGGAGAACTGGTTTTCCACCAGTAGATAGACGGCAAACAGGGCGGCGACTACCACGAGGTTCAAATAGAATAGTGAGACCGTTCGTAAGGGCCGCCGCAGTGAGAACGCAAGTGCGGCCAATGCGGCAAGGAACATGCTCCGGCGACTGTCGACGACCGTGCGGATCTTGGCGTAATCGAACACCATGAGGACCAAAGAAACGAGCACGAGGACGACGGCAACAGCGACAGCGCGCCAAAGGAAGGAAGCTACGTCGGTTGTCGCGTTCTTCTGCAAGTCCTCGATGAACTCCTGGCCCCACGCTCCATATCCCGCCAGCACCAGCCCAAGGACGATTGCCAGCAGAACAAACAGACGCAGGTATCGCCAGAAATACCGCCCCGCAGTGTGGGCAAAGCGCCGCAGCGAAACGCGATGCTCCGCGCTCAGGCTGGCAATTAGTCCACCCGCCAGGAAGATGTTAACGATCAGGTAAAGGACTCCGAGCCCCACGGCCGCAATCCCGAGCGACTTAAACGCTGACGAATGCTCTGACCAGAACGCGGCGAACCGGTTAACCGGAAAATCGGACACGAATTCGTCAGCGAGATCGGTCTTGCTGATCTCTCTTATGACGTTTCGTAGCGGGATCACCAACACGGCAGCGAACGCCAGATTGATCAGATAGAGCCACAGGATCAATCGCTTGTGGAACCAGATCCTGGCCGTGCCGTTCGTAAAAGCACCCCATGGCGACATCGCGGTCTCCTGGGCTTGGCGATGATCCTTCGCCTCAGCCAAAGATGCTGAAGAGCTGCAGCAGGGATTGCATCCAGAAAAATCCCTTCAGCGTGTACTTGTTGACAACTTCCTCGTTTTCGTTCTCCTCGATGCGGCGGCTGTTGTTGAGAGGATCCACATCAAGCGTGACCTTGCTGTCGGGATCGATGGCGGCCCGAACGACCTTCGCCGGTCGGGTGAATCGATACGTCTTCACGCGATCGCGGCCGTCCCACGTCTCTCGCACAATCTCGCCGTTGGAGAACTCGATCAGGATTTCCATCGGGAAGATCACTTCGCCGACGCGGCGAAACACCACCGTGCTCTGGTGAGGCTTATCCTCCTGATCTTCCCCCTCATCTTCATCTTTCTCCTCGTCTTCGTCCTTCTCGGGATCTTCAAACTCGTACTCGGAAAGACCCTCGTCAAACGCGTCAAGGGGAACGTTGGCGATGGAGGCGACGGCATAGTCGAGCGAGGTGGGTTGCTCGATGATCTGATCGAAGAACCAGTCAAGATTCTCGCCAGCCACCTCGTTCGCCACGGCGATAAAGTCGTTTCGGCAGGGATGGCGGAACTTCCACCGATCGAAATAGGTCCGCATGATCCGGTCGAATTGCTCGCGCCCCAGATAGTGGTCCAACGTCCACAGCATGAGGCTTGCCTTGTTATAGGCCATGTTCAATCCGACGCCTTTGTACCAGTGCCCGAAGGTTGGATCGGCGATCGATCCGTCGTTCCTGCTTCGGGACGATAGAGAGAGGCCCGCGCGCGAAAGGTCCACACCGCCCGCCGACGCACCCCACCAGTTGAACATCGAAGTCTTCTCACCGAACAGTTTGCCGGAGATGCGGTTTTCACTGTAAACCGTAAGTCCTTCGTCGAGCCACGCCTCCTCGAATTCGTTGCTGGCGACCATCCCGTACCAGAACTGATGCAGGAATTCGTGGATGGTCACCATCTCGACGATCCGCAGGCCGTCCCCAAAGAGCTGCTCCGCCCACCACACCGCGCCGCCGGTGATCAGCGTTGGGTACTCCATCCCGCCCGCGCCGCTTGCCGCCCTGGGATCGACCACGGTGATGTTCGGGTAAGGATAAGCGCCCGGACCGAGCCACGTGTCGACATAGTCAAGCGTGTTCTTCGTCGACTCGATGTATTTATCAACGACACTCTTGTGCCCGGGCTGATAGAGCAGACGGATGTCGACCTCGTGTCCGTCGGCGGGGCTGCGCCACATGTCGATGACTTCAAGGAACCGGGCGTCGGCGACCCAGGCGAATTTGTGCACGTCCTCGGCGTGTGCGAGGATCGTCTTCGTTCCGTCTCCGTTGTTACGCTCCTCCAGGATCAGCCCGGTGGTGCCGACGACATACTTTTCTGGCAAGGTGATTTGCACATTGTAAACGCCGAAGTCGGCATAGAACTCCGTGCCCACATGAAATTGGTGGCAGTTCCAGCGGCCGCGAGGCGCGTCGGCGGGCACGAAACGCTTCCCCGGCGGTTCGTAAACCCCGATCTTGGGGAACCAGTGGACCATCATGAAGAAGTCATCGTGCCACCAGCCGGTTCGCGTCCAACACTGAGGGATCTTGGCCTCAAACTCAATATCGATTCGCGCTTGTTTTCGAGAGACGATCGGCTCTGAGAGTGGCACGCGAATGACCGTTTCATCGTCCGTGTTATCGTCATCAGGTTGAAAGAAGGTGATGTGCTGTGTCACGTCGTCGCCGTCGACTTTCATGTCGGTGATCCTGATCCAGCCCCATCCGTCATTCTCCGTCCGCGGGGACTCCGCAGGCTCGCTACTCCCCGAGCTGGCCGCCCGGTCGCGCAACGCTTCCCGCATGAAGGTTGACCCTCTGTTTTTGAAGGCGTTCGTGTAGAGATGGAACTGCAACTCTTCGATGCGGTCATCGGAAGGGTTGTTCCAGGTCAGGACCATGTCGCCGTCGATGCGTTTTGCCTCGTCGTCGAGGGTCACACTGATGTCATAGTTGGCGATCCGTGGGCTGAGCGGGGTCTCGAAGATTGTCGTTTGCGCGATGGCGGGCAACGTGCTCACCAAACAGACCACGCAAACCAGCAAGGTACAACAAGACCATTGAGCGCTGAACTGAGAGTACATCCGCCAATCCTCCGACTCGATAGCTCCGTGCAGCGTTTCTACCGGCACCGACGCACTGTGATCCGCTACCTTTACGATCGTCGAACATAACCGTTTTCGGTGATGCTTGCACGATATTTGTCGAGAAATCTCAGATCGGCGCTCTCGCCCGCTTCGGATCTCGTCGCCACCAGACGTTGGAATCCGGTGTCAACCGTCGAGCCTCCGCACTGATGCGGCAAGAACAAAACACTGGCCATCGTCGAATCCGTCCAGCACACCAAGGACAGTCGGTTTGCCATACTCGATATGGATGTCGGACCGAACTGAACGGACGCTGACGATGGGCAGTTCGAGCTGCATGCTGGATGTTTCAGAGGAGCCCGCGGATCCAGTCGACGTGCCCGTGAGCGGACCGGACATTTTGCCCATGACCACCCGGCGCAGTTCGCCAACGATCTGTATCGTGGTCGCGCCCTCCTTTTCCTGTCCCGCCCCGATCAGGATCGAAGCCCGCAGGCCGCCTTCGGCGGTTTCGATTTCCGGGTCGTGCGCAACCGCACCTGTTGCGACAACCGCCTGCAGGTCGGAAACGTAGGCATATTGCGTGATAACTTCCAGCGGCGTCGGGGTGCGACGCGTAGCCACGAGGCGGTGTAGATGCATCGGATTGACAGGTGTAGCCACATCACCGACTGCCGGTGCCTGATCGGCGGCGGCTGTGAACCAGGCGATCTCCACTTCGTATCGCTCCGCGTACAGGGCGCGGATTTCCTCGAGTGTCCGCAGCAAAAGCGCATGTTGGATGTCTTCAGCCTGGATACCATAGACACCGGCGAACAGGCGTGTACCGTCAACTGCCAGAACAGTGCACAGTTTGTCCATCAGCTTGTCCAGAATCTCCTTGTCCGGTTTGGGTGCCGTCTGTTCGGTGGTTGTATACGGCCTCATCTGTGCGATGTGACTCGGCTCCTCCTTAACGGACATGGTCGGCGGAATCAGCCCGATCAGGTCGCGCAGATCATACAGCTTCCAGGACCAGGACTCTTGAGCCGTCGCGGCCGGCGTAGCTGTCAACGTCGCAGCAAGGGTGGTCAACAACAAAATTTTCGAAATATGTGGGCACAGCATCTTCATTCTCCTTTGTCAGGGGGTTTGTAACTCACACACTCTGTTCGGGACCTATCTAACCCGGAGTACCTTCACCGGGCAGGGTACGGCCAATCAATTGATAGCCTCGCAGCCAGGTCAGTAGCGTCGGGTTTTCAGCGAAGCCGGCGATCAGTGCTTGAACACTATCGGACAGCTCGGGCTGCTTCGAGAACCGTTCCACGCGGCTGAACACGACCGGGCGAAGGCTTGGCTCCTTGGCCCAATGGTTGCAGACCGCCAGTTGCTCCCGCGGGCTGAGTCGATCCAGGATCTGCTCGGCGACGTAAGCTGAACGGAGCAGTTCGCCCATATGCTGGTACGCGGCAGTACGTTGGTCGTCGGAAGCGCCGTCCAACAGGTCGAGGGTGTTTTGGATGTCTCCGGCGCTAAACGCACGGTCCATCCGGGCGAGGAAACTGCGATCGGCGCGCAGGGCAGCGGTCATCGCGTGTGCGCCCACTTCGGCGTCGATTGTGTACACGGGCTTATCCACGTTCTCCACCGGCGCTCTCCGAATCGGAAGTGAAAGCACAATCCGAATCGGTCGGTATCCTGCCTCAGCAGCCTGATCGAGCTGTGTCGGGCCGACCTCCTGGACAACCTCGATCCTCGACGCCGCACGACGATGGACTGCAAACCACCAGATTGCAGTCACCGCAATCAACAGGCACGCCGCGGCGAGTACGCGCGTTGGGCCATAGAGCATTAACCTTGCCCGACTCCTTCGCCTCGGAGTTTCATCAAGGAGGGCCCCGCGCAGCATATCGTCCACGCGACGGACTGTGGCAAGCCGATCGCGCAAGCCCGGATCACACCGGAGAGCCTCGTTAAGCTCGGATCGCTGCGCAGCGTTGAGCTCGTCATCGTGATACAGCTCAAGGTCCTCGGTCGTCCACTGTCTGATGCGTTTGGTCATTGCGGTTCCCTAGCCGATTGGCGCACGCGCTGGCGTGCCAGGTGCAAGTTGGCGCGGACGGTCTGGACTGAACAGCCCAGCGTCGCCGCGACATCTTCATAGTCGAGTTCCTCGATCAGACGCAGGACCACGGTGGCGTGTTGACGCGGCGGAAGGGCCTCGATCGCCAGCTGCATCCTTTCATACTGGTCGCGGACAGACATCCGATCCCGATCCACGTGCCACGGTTTTGCCGTCGCAGCCCGCCGGGCCGCCCGCCTCAAACGTCGCCGAAACGACCGCTGCTGGTCCAGCCAGAGGCGGAGCATCGTTTGGCGGGCGTAGCCGGCGTGGTCGGCACGGTCAGCCCTTCGTCTCAGCAGTGTCATCAAGGTTTGCTGCGTGAGGTCGTCGGCGTCGTCACGCGATCGCGTCAACACCATCGCGACCCGCCACAGACGTTCCCTGAGGACCGACCAATCAGGTGCTGCCGGGGACTCTTCGGGTTCAGTCTTGGGCATTGCCTGACCCATCTCACCTATATAGACGCCGAGGCCACAAGTATATCAAACGCCGATTCAAGCAAATATAAGTTGGCGCTCAATGTGGCAGATGGCTGCGCCGAAATGTGGGCACAAGGTTCACGTGCCGCCCGGCATTCCGGGCATGCCGGTGTTCACGCCGACTGTGTTCTTATCGCGAAGTTGCTGGACGGTGTGGGACTGCGTTTGCGGAATAAAGCGACCATGTGCCGCCGTGGTCTGCCGTTGTGCTGCCAACCGGGTCCGACTCAGCCAAACAGCCGGTAAAGCACGCCCGAAAGCTTATAGATTCCCAACCAAGCGGTGGGAGACGAGACCGACTTCGTGATTCCGCCGGAGACCTTCCGCGGGATCGTGTGTCTGGATGTACCTGACCGACAAGCGGCTCACCGTTCAACCGCTCGAGTGGATCACCCGGCGGCCGACAATCTGCATCCGCCTCAGCATCCGGGTTGCAGTCCGGTGGGGAGCCGATACTGTTAACTGCCGGCGCCAAGTGGCGATTGCGGCCCCAACTGGCCGATATAGCTGTACTCTGGGGAGAGACGCATCGGGATGGGGCATGGTCGGAGGTTCCCCGCGGAGGCAAAGAGGTGTTGGGTATTAAGCGAGAAGATCAGGCGCAACAGCCGGAGGATCGGTGGATCGGCCCGGCTCCCTGGGTGGAGACCTCACTCCCAGGTCCAAACGCCAAAGCGCTGATCGAGCGCGATCATCGCCACAGTTCGCCGTCGTATACCCGTGACTATCCCCTGGTTGTCCGGCGCGCGACCGGCTCAGTCATCGAGGACGTCGACGGCAACCGCTTCCTCGACTTCGCCGCGGGTCTCGAGGCCTGCGCGACCGGGCATTGCCACCCTAAAGTCACTGCCGCGATCGAAGCGCAGGCGAGGGCGTTGATCCACATTTGTGGCAGCGACTTCTACTACCCGCCGATGATCGAGCTGATGGAACGACTCGCGGCGATCGTGCCCGGCGACCGCCCTCAACGCGTGCTGCTGACCAACAGCGGAACCGAAGCGGTCGAAGCGGCCATCAAGTTAAGCCGCTATCATACAAAAAGAAAATGGATCATCGCGTTTCACGGCGCTTTCCATGGCCGGACAATGGGTGCTTTATCGCTGACTTGCTCCAAGGTGCGGCAAAAGGAGCGTTTTGAACCGCTGGTTCCGATGATCGCCCACGCACCCTACGGGGACGCAGAAGTCATCGAATCACAACTGTTCAAGCACAAGGTCGCACCTAGGGAAGTGGCAGCCGTCTTCGTCGAGGCCTTCCAGGGCGAGGGCGGGTACGTAATGCCCGATCCCTCGTTTCTGCCGAAGCTTCGCGCTCTGTGCGACAGGCACGGCATTCTGCTTGTCTGCGACGAGGTTCACTCGGGTGTCGGACGTACCGGCAAGTGGTTTGCATTTGAGCATTCCGGCATCGTGCCCGACATCATTTTGATGGCCAAAGGACTGGCCAGCGGCATGCCGCTCGGCGCCGTCGTCGCCGGAGCGGATATCATGGACTGGCCCCCAGGCACGCAAAAGAGCACGCTGGGCGGCAATCCGGTCTGTTGTGCCGCCGCACTGGTAACGCTCGATCTCGTTCAATCGACCTACATGACCAACGCAGCCAAGCTCGGCGAACGTCTTCTATCCACCCTTGGCAACATCGCCGACAAACGAAAGGTGGTGACCAACGTCCGTGGGCTCGGGCTTATGTGCGGGGTGGACATCGTAAACAAGAAGACGGCCAAACCCGATCCGAAGCTGCGCGGGCGTGTTCTGCGGGCGGCATTTGAACGCGGCCTGATCCTCCTGCCGTGCGGGGAGCAGAGCATCCGCCTCTCACCTCCCCTGTGCATGAACGAGACCCAGTTGGACGTGGGGATGAGAATCTTCGATGAGGTCGTCGCCACCGTCGCCTGAGGCAACCGCCGACCGTTTGGGTGCGACTGGCGGCCAGCCTGTGCGTGTCCGCACGCAGACAGGCTTGCCCGCTCGTGCTTTGCCAAAGGACGGCACTGGCAACGAATTGCCGGTAACCCCGCACACCACTACGCCAAAACGAAAAACGCTCTAACGCCGGTTCGTGGAAGCGGGGCGGCGAAGCTTGATCTTCATATCGTGCCGGGTGGCCTTAAAGCCCTCAAGGACCTTGACGGCCTTTTTGACGTTCGGAACCTTCAAGACCACGAGGGTTTTGCCCCCCTTGGTCCCGGTTGTGCAGTACATGTAGCCTATGTTGATATGAGCCGCGGAGAGACGTTCGCAAAGGTCTGCCGCCGCTCCCGGCCGGTTTGCCAGCGTCACCGCCAGCACGTCCGTCTCGGTCACCTGAATGTTGAGCCTCTGAAAAATCGGTCGCGCCCCCGCCGGATCCTCGACGATCATCCGAAGCACGCCGTGCTCCATCGAATCCATCATGGCGATGCTTGCAACGTTGATCTTGGCCTTGGCGAGTTCCCGGAAAACCTGCGAAAGGACACCCGGTTTATTCACAAGAAAGATCGAAAACTGCACACGCATTTCCATGGGAATCTCCGCTTCTTCAGGACGCGACTATGCGCGATACTTCCACTCACAGAGAACGCCGCCGACAACTGCCGATCCGATGGTGGGCTGGACGCTGGCAGTGTCCACCACATGCTTGGATACCAGTGTAGCGTCTTATCGACATGATTCCAGTGCACAATCTCGCCATCGCCGATGTGTCAACGCGCCCGCCCATCACTACGTCGCCGAAGGCCGGATCAGCGTATGACAAGCGAATCTGCTACATGATGCTGATTACGCTCCAACGACAACGCTGGAGACCCAGTATGACGAGCCCACACAAGATGAAAACGGACGTGCTCAGCATAGCGACGCCGCAGAATCCGCCTCTTCGCGTGCCGGTGCCGGAATCCTGGTCGGCGTTGTCACCGATTCCGTCGCCATCGCCGTCTGCTGATTCCGTCGGATCGAGTGGGAACGCATCCTCGGTGTCCTCGACGCCATCACTGTCATTGTCCAAATCGGCGTTGTTGCCGACGCCGTCGTTGTCGGTGTCCGTGGTCTCGACCGGTTCGAGAGGGAAAGCGTCACCGTTGTCACCGACGCCGTCCTCGTCGGTGTCCATTGTCTCAGTGGGATCGAGAGGAAAGGCGTCGTCCGCATCGTCCGCGCCGTCGTCATCGTCATCCTCATCGGTGTTATCGCCGAGTCCGTCATCATCCGTATCCACGGACTCGTCCGGATCGTCCGGAAAAGCGTCATCCGTGTTGGGCAGGCCATCGTCGTCCGAATCGCCGTCCGGTCCGCCGGAACCGGCTACGGACAGCAACAGAGTCCCGCCCGAGATGTTGCCGGCGGCGAGTAAAAAGACCACCGGTGACGTGAATCCGGCGTTGAAACTCGCGAGGCTTATTTGCCCCACGCCAACGCCCCCACGGCGTTCAACGTGCCGCTCGCGTTGACCGGGACATCGACCGTGGCCACACGGACGGGTTCCTCACCGAGGCTCAGTAAGCCGGGACCGCTACTGAACATCAGTGATGTGGCTGAGGGGGCGGCAGGTCGTGGATCTGGAATCCGTACGCGCTTGACTCGACCTCCCAGGTGAAGATTCCCAGCTCGATGGACGAACTGGTCGCGGCGAAATCGAACTGAAGGTTTCGTATGTCCGGCAGCGGTACGTCATCACCATCAACCGAAAGTAAAAGGTCCACAAAGACCCCGCTGCCGACCGGGACCTCTCCGACAATCGGATTCAGATCGGCGTCCTTGGGCTCCAGCGTGATGACCAAATCAGCGCGTGCACCCGCCGTGCAAATGATCACCCCAAATACGACAAGACCAATAGCCTTACCAGGATGCATCGTTCCTATCACTCCATATTGATTAGCTTGATCGGTTGCGATTCGATTTTCCGCGACGGCTCACGTTGAGGTCCAATCTATTGTTGCGCGTTACATCCGTCCCGTCACGCACTTTCCCGAGATTTCACACCGCCTCGGCAACACCCGTACGGTTCTCGGACCCAAGCTTATCTGTCGGATTCGCCCAAAAGCGAGCAGGTAAAAAAGCAGCAGCGTAGCGGCAAGGACACTCGCCGCCGCTACGCTGCTGGATTCAACTGATACGTATGCATGCACGTGCATGAGGCGCCGCCTTACGGCGCCAACACGACATCGCAGCCTTTTTACTCGCTCGGGCAAGCCGGGATCGACAAGTTCAGCCACGGGTCATACACGCCGGCACCGTTGAGCAGGTCGATCACACGCAGGATGTCAGGTGGACCGCACACGCCGCTGGCATCGACATCGCACTGCCACATCTCGCACGTCGCGTCGCCGTTTAGACAGTTGATCACCCGTAGGATGTCGTCCGAGGGAGCCGCAGTCTTGTCACCGGTCACGTCAGCCGGCAGCCAACCGATGCACTTGGTCTCCATGCTGCCCGAGAACTCGAAGCACGTCCATGAACCGGTTGGGATCGGCCCGCTCAACGTCAGCGTTACCTTGTCCCCGGCCACCACGACATCCGAAATCGTCGGCGCAGTGCCTGAGGGCTCAACACTCACCGTGAAGTCTTCGGCAGCAAGGCCGGTAAGGTCACAAGCATTGAAGTTGAACTCGATCGTATTCCAGCCGCGCGGGGCGCTTCCGTCCGGTGCCGAAGACTGGGCGGCGTCGATCTCGCAATTCGGCGGATCGGTGGAGACGATTATGCAAGGAGCACCGACCTCAACCGTTAGATTCTCGATCGTGCCGACACCGGCTTCCTCGACCGCCCAGAACGTTCCGGACTCGTTCTCGCCCTCCTTGATGACGTTGGCAAACAGATTCGTGAGCGCCAGTGTGTACGTCCCGTCAGTCATCGGAGCCGTTAATGAACCGGTTGCCAGAACGACTTCCGTGTGACCGAGAAGCGTATGCACCACCGCCGACATCGGGTAGGGTGCATTGCCCACGTCGTTCTTGATCGTGTTCTGTGCACCGCCGATCTGGACCAGTTCCCCCTCACGCCCGGGGACGTCATCCGTGCCGCCGAAACCGGCCGGATTCGTGATCCCCTCGGGGATTACGAAATTGGCGATCGGTCCTGACAACGGCGCTTCCGCCTGGGTCAGGGTACCGCCGTCGAACACAAGGTCAAATCCGAAAAGCGCCAGCCCCTCGTTCGCCGTGTCGCTCAGAACACCGACGACCTGATAATTGACCGTAACGCCGGCGGCAACGTTGATCGTATCCAAGCCCGTGTCCGTTTGAACAGCGACATTCAAATCCGTCGCCAACGCAGCCGAGGCCGTCATTGCTACCGCCATTACTAGTCCCAGTGCCTTTTTCATCGCATCCGCTCCGTTCGTTAAATGGTTGAAACGCCGCCTCTGGCGATTGCGTTTCCAGGAATACAATCTACGAATCCAAACCGCCGCACATCTCAGCGCACACCAGCCATCGCCGACAGCGCCGGTACATCATACTAGTCGCCCTCGGGCCATCGCGGCGCGAAGTTTTTCTCTCGGGGAGTTGAATCAGACTCCGCCATGAGACAAACGTTCTGTCAGCTCTCGTCCACATCTTAGCCTCGCTCCGATAATCTGGAATCAGTCAGGCGAACAGCTATGGAGATATAATTGCAGTCGAGATTTATTTGTGGTCCAATTGACGCCTCATGGCTCCGCACACGCCGAGCGCCAAACAGGGACAAAGACGGGGGCAGCGCCGTGCCAATTTCCCATCTTCACTCTTTTGGCCCTTCCACTTCAGTCTGTGTAGTAGTAGGCCCGATATCGCCCAGGGAAACCTTTCAAAACGCCTCGAAGTGCAAGCTACATCGCACGGCAAAAAGATTGCGTCCGACGTGGTTTGACGAAGACGCGGGCAACCGCGACCCTACCCGGCGATGACACCGCTTACGTTCACACGCAGCGTGCGCAGCCTCAACCGCCTGCGTCACATCGCGCAGGTTCTAACGCGCCACGGATTCGGGCACATCGTCGCGCGTATCAACCTCACCCGCTTCGTACCCGTCTGGATGCTTCGCAAGAAGACGACAACCCCAAAAACCGAGGAGGGCGCCTCGGCCATTGGGCGACGCCTGGTGCAGGTCTGCACGGAGTTAGGTCCCACGTTCATCAAGCTCGGGCAAATGCTGAGTACGCGCCCGGACATCATCCCGCCCGAAGTCCTCGACGAGCTACGCAAGCTTCAGGACGACGTGCCACCCTTTGACACTCCGACCGCGATGGAGATCATTGCCGCCGAGTTGGGCCTACCCATCGACGAGTGTTTCCGATCGATCAGTGACGCGCCGATCGCCAGCGCGTCGATAGGCCAGGTCTACCGTGCCCAAACCCTTGACGGCGCGGCGGTTGTCATCAAGGTACGCCGCCCGAACATTGACACGATCATCTGCCTGGACATGCAACTGCTGCACTGGCTGGCCACGTCGCTCGAGAACTTCATGCCGGAGCTTCGCGTCTACCGGCCAAAAATGCTCGTAACCGAGCTTGAGGAGACGCTTACGCGCGAGCTGGATTACGTCAACGAGGCATCAACCACGACGAGGTTCGGCGACGCTTTCGCCGAGGAGACCGGCATTCGCATACCGAAGGTCTACTGGGAGCTCTCAGGTCCGGGCGTGCTGACGCTGGAGGCCCTTCGCGGCGCCAACGCGGACACGTACTTGACGAGCTCCCCTGGGTCGGACAGTCCGATCGATCGCGCCTTGGTCGCTCGACGGCTCGCCGATTGCTACCTCAAGCAGGTTTTCGAGGTCGGCATGTTCCACGCCGATCCGCATCCGGGCAACATTCTGATTGAGCCACCTGCTCGGGTCGGACTGATCGACTTCGGCCAGGTCGGGACGATCACCGACGAGCTGATGACGCAGTTTGTCGTCATGGTTTACGCTGGGGTAAATCGGGAGATTGAGGTAGTGATCGACACGCTTGCCGATCTGGACACCCTGGGGCCCGAGACCAACCGGCGTCAATTGCACCGCTCGCTTCAGGTGCTCCTCGAGAAGTACTATGGGCTGCCGCTAAAGCGATTGGATCTTTCCACGCTCACAAATGAGTTCGCCGACGTGGTGCGCCGACACGACGTCGTAATTCCGCGCGAGTGGATGATGCTTGCCAAGGCGCTCGGCACGGTCGCGAGCGTCACCGCGCGGCTCGATCCCGACTTCAATCTAGCTGACCTCCTCCAGTCACGGATGAAACGGGCATTGAGCGATAGGATGTCGCCGCAGCGCGTGGCTCGCGGATCGATGGTCTGGGCGTACCATGTGTTCAATCTGATGCGCCACGCCCCGATGCAATTACGCGAATTCCTACGCGGACTTCGATCGGGGGCGTGGAAGCTGCACATCCGTCACGAGAATATCGAGCGGCTGGTCAGTGAGCTTGACCGTTCCAGCAACCGGCTCGCCTTTGCGATCGTGATCGCCGCCATCATCGTCGGCAGTTCCGTCGTCATCAGTGCTGACACACAATTGACACTGTTCGGCCTGAAGATTCAACACTTCGGCATCGTCGGCTATCTGCTCGCAGGCGTTCTCGGCCTGGCCTTGATTTGGGCTATCTTCCGAAGTGGAAGGCTTCATTAGCGCATTGATCGTGCCTGACGGGAGGCATCTCATTAATTGTGATGCCGAGTTCGGACAAAGACACACGGACCCGCGCGGGCAGGACCCATCGCAGGGCAAGTGTCAGCTCAAGGGGTAAACGCG
>CAZJTP010000026.1:0-29759 GCA_964548955.1 uncultured Phycisphaeraceae bacterium | reverse complement strand
CGCGATACAACAAGCAACAGGAACAGGATCCAAAGAGCCCGCTGTGCTGTCGTTCCCGGTGCGAGAGGCGTGCTCATAAACTCCAAACTCAAGCTACGTGAAGGTGCAGGTGTCATGCGTGAATCATCATCCTGTCGAGCAGTTCAGCTCGTGGCTGCATCGGGATTGTTGTTCGTTGTTGCAACGCCGGTCCGGGCGCATAACAGCTGGCTGATCTCGTCGCGGTATTCATCCAAGGAACCAAAGACCGTCCGCCTTGCCTTCGTCACAACAGAACACTTTCCGACTAGCGAATACAAAACCAGCCCGCATCGTGTCGCCGAGTGGGTGACGTGGTGCGGCCAAAAAAGAAGGGAGATCCGCAACTACCGCCTGGAAGGGCTGGAGCTGTTTGCCGGCGTTCACCTGGATCAGCCGGGTGTGCATGTCGTTGCCGTAACGTTGCATCCCCGTTTTGTTCTATTCGAGGGCGCCTATTTTAACCAGTATCTCGCTGATGAGCACGCCAAGGCCGCGTTGGCTAAGCGAAGGAAAACCGGCGATAGCGACAAACCGGGGCGGATGTACTACACCAAGCTGGTCAAGACCTTCGTCGAAATCGGCGATCACGAGACAGCGGATTACAAAATCCCAGCAGGGCATACATTGGAGATTGTTCCATTGTCCAACCCTTGTCGGTGGCAGGTCGGCGATAAGGTGACGGTTCGCGTGCTCTTTGAAGGGAAGCCCGCCGCGAATCTGCGCGTCTCCGGTGGCCACGAACACATGGCCGTGCATCAGCATCGCAAGTCGGAATCGCATGATTATGTCGAGAGTGTTTTCAGTGATCCGGCCGGGGAGGCCTCCCTGACTCTGAGTCACGCCGGCCAGTGGTTCTTTCGGACCCACCTTATCAGGCCGATGAAGGACATGAAGAAGGTGAACTCGGATTCGCCTCAGGCTGACTGGGAGAGCTACTGGGCATCCATCACCTTCAGTGTCCACGATCGATCGGGAGACCAGTAACGACTGGTTGGTGATAATCAATAGTGTGTGCTGCCATGAGCGAGTCACCAGAACGACAGGCAAAAGACGTTATTCTTGAGTCGATTGCCGACGGTGTGTTCACCGTTGATGCGGATTGGCGGATCACGTCGTTCAACCGGGCGGCTGAGCGGATTACCGGGGTGCCGCGCGAGGAGGCAATTGGGCAGAGATGTTGCGACGTTTTCCGGGCCAGCATCTGCGAAGACCACTGCACCTTGAGAGAAACGTTGGCTAGCGGACGTCCGATTGTCAACAAGGCAATCTACATTCTTGATGCCGGCGGCCAACGCATACCCATCAGCATTTCGGCGGCGGTACTGAAGGATGCAGAGGGGCATGCTATCGGTGGTGTCGAGACGTTCCGAGACCTCAGCATGGTCGAGGAGTTACGCAAGGAGTTGGAGGCAACCTACACCTTTGCGGACATCGTCGGCCGCAGCGCCGGTATGCAGCGGCTTTTCGACCTGCTACCCCAGGTCGCCGACAGCAACAGCACCGTGTTGATCGAAGGCGAAAGCGGAACGGGCAAGGAGCTTTTTGCACGGGCGATACATAACCTCTCGCATCGCCGGGATAAGCGTTTCGTCGCCATCAACTGCGGCGCCCTTCCGGACACTCTGCTGGAATCGGAGTTGTTCGGCTACAAGGCAGGTGCGTTTACCGATGCCCGCCACGACAAGCCCGGACGGTTCGCGCTCGCGGACGGCGGGACCATTCTGTTGGACGAGATTGGTGACATATCGCCCGCCATGCAGTCCCGGTTGCTGCGCGTATTGCAGGAAAGTGTCTTTGAACCGCTCGGGGCCGTCGAACCCGTCAAGGTGGATGTGCGTGTTGTCGCGTCCACGAACAAAGACATCAGCAAGCTGGTCCGCAAGGGGACCTTCAGGCAGGATCTTTTCTATCGGATAAACGTGGTGCGACTGAAGCTCCCGGCGCTGCGCGATCGGCGCGAGGACGTCCCACTCTTGCTCGACCGCTTCATCAGTAGATTCAATCGCCTCCAAAACAAGGATGTGGCCGGAGTCTCAGACGATATGCTGGCGATCCTCATGGAGTATGACTACCCCGGTAACGTCCGTGAACTGGAGAATATCATCGAGCACGCGTTTGTGCTTTGTCAGGGTGGACTGATCGAGCCGCGTCACCTCCCACCGGCGTTGCGCAGCGACGCTGATTCCAGGCCGCTGCAGACCAGGGGACCCCGTACCCTAAGAGCCCTCGAAGTGTTGCATATCGAAGATGCCGTCCGCCGGCATGGCGGCAACCGCACAGCCGCCGCAAGGGAACTGGGCATCAATCCCAGTACGCTGTTCCGCAAGATCAAGTCCCTGGGAATCGAGTTGCCGGCCACGGGCCACCACAGCCGGAAGGAGTAACCGTAGCACGCAAGAAAACGTGGCGAAACCGTGTCAAACCATTCCGATGGGAAAATGAGTTAAATGAGTTAAGAGTTTTTGCGGCGTTCCGCCGCCGCACCTGGCGACGTCTCCCCACTCGACTCCACCTCTACCAAATCAATCCCTGGAAATAATGCTGTTTCGTTCATGCCACTTTGATATCATGCCCGTCAAGGGATTGTTTCTCAGGCTCACAGCGGACCCTACTCATGCGTGTTGGATCGCCCGGTTGTGACAAGTATGCCTGTTCCGCCGGCAGGCGAATCCTGCTATGGTGACGGCCTGAGAAACCGGCCTACAGGCGCGGCGCGCGGGCATCTTTGGGCAACGCGAAGGCCGGTTCGAGGTTTCCCCGAAGAACACTGACAGGAGCGTGACAACATGACGGACGAGCCCACGCAACCACCGGCACGGCTTACGTTCTGGCAACAGATGGCAAGCTTTCCCGCGGCGTTTTGGGTGGCGAACGTGATCGAGCTGATCGAGCGTTTCTCGTTTTGGGGCATCCGGATCATCGCCGCGCTTTACATCGTCAAGGGAGCCGAGGAAGGCGGACTCGGCTTCAGCAACACGGACAAAGGCATTTTCTTCGGGGTCTGGGCGCTCATCCAATGCTTCCTTCCTATGTTTACCGGCGGTTTCTCGGACCGGTACGGGTACCGGGTGTCGCTGATGATTGCCTTCGGCATCAACATTGTCGGTTATGCGATGATGGGCTTCGTTGATAGCTGGTGGGGCTTCATGCTTGCCTGTTGCCTGATCGGCACGGGTACGGCCATCTTCAAGCCGCCGCTGCATGGAACGCTTGCCCATTGCGTGGATGAGTCCAACTCGTCCGTTGGTTGGGGAATGTTCTACCAGGTCGTGAACATCGGCGGATTCGTCGGGCCGATCGTGTGCGGATATTTGCGCTTACTTGAGTGGCGATACGCCTTCTTCGCCGCGGCCGGCATCATCGTCGTCAACGTGCTCGTCACCGGTCTGTTTCTCAAGGATTACGCGAAAGGTCGAGGCGGCGAGGGCACGGAAAAGCGCAAGGGACCGGGTGAGGTCTTCGTCGAAGCGATGGCAACGTTCAAAGACGTTCGCTTTGTCGTGTTCCTGGCGATCTTCTGCGGCTTTTGGTTCATGTTTATGCAGTTGTTCGATCAGCTCTCGGTATTCATCGATCAATGGGTCGACTCGAACGATGTCGCCACTTTTCTTGCGGGTGCAACGGGAATGGAGTTCTTCCAGAAGCTGGCCGCGGACGGTGGGCAGGTCAACCCGGAATGGATCGTCAACGTCGATGCAGGGTCCATCATCGTTCTTGTGCTACTGGTTTCCTACATCACGGGCAAGTTTCGCCACATCAGTGCGATGATCTTCGGCATGTTCGTCGCATGCGTGGGTCTGATCTGTGCCGGTATGGCAACCACGGGATGGATCTGTGTACTGGGGATTTTCATCTTCTCCATCGGGGAGATGGCCTGCAGCCCGAAATTCCAGGAGTACATCGGACTGATGGCAACGCCGGAGAAAAAAGCCCTGTACATGGGATACTCCAACGTCCCCTTCGCGATCGGGTGGTCCGGTGCCAACTTCATTGGCGGTCCGCTCTACGACTGGTTGTCGGACAAGCATGAGCTGGCCCGCGACTACCTCATTGCTCAACTTGGGCACGGCGCGGCGGCGGTTGAGGAGCTCTCCAAGGGTGAGGTCATGCCGACTCTTGCCGCGGCGCTCGGGCAGACCGAGACCGTCGCCCGGCAGACGTTATGGGATCACTACCATCCGCAGAACTTCTGGTACGTTTGCATGGGCATCGGCCTGCTGTCCACGCTGGCGATGGTGGGCTATCACTTCTGGCTTCAAGCGGATGCGAAGAAGAGCAATCGGTCGAACGCGTGATCATTGTGTGTAAGCGAGCACCCAGACTGGTCGCCTCGCGTGTGGACGGGATTTGCTCACGGCGCGGATCGAAGTGTATAATGCATCGGCGCCCCAGTTCCAGGGCGCCGGACGCGTAATCGCCGGAACGAATCTTGCTAGAGTAATCCTTCGTTCGGTCGGCGATACGGCAGCCCGAGCGTCAACACGTGGCGCCACCCTGCCCCATTGCCGTCCCGCCAGTAGTGATTCGCGCGGCCCCGTCGGGACCGTGGGCAAGGAAGGCTGATGGACGACAAGCTCGAATATCGTCCGGAGGAACGCATTGTCCTGATTGTGGGCAACTACGGCTCAGGCAAGACGGAGGTCGCGGTCAACCTGGCGATACGGCTCTCCGAACGGCAAAGCGTTGCCATTGCCGACCTCGACATCGTCAACCCCTACTTCCGCTGTCGCGAAGCCAGAGGCGAGATGGAACGCTATGGTATCCGGGTGATCAATCCCGAAGGCGAGTACCATTCGGCCGACCTGCCGATCATCCTGCCCGAAATCCGTGGCGTTGTCCTGGAGGGGGAAGGGACGTTAATCTGTGACGTGGGTGGGGACGATGTTGGGGCGAGAGTGCTCAGCTCTCTGGCGGATGTTTTTGCGGATAGGCCATGCATTATGCTGCAGATCCTCAACGCGAAGCGTCCCTTCACGGAGACCGTTGAGGGGTGTCTCAAGATCGGGCGCGAGATCGAGACTGCCTCCCGCCTCCGGATCACGGGGTTGGTCTCCAACACCCACCTGCTGGAAGAGACGGATGTTCCGACGGTTCTTGAGGGGCTGCGGCTGGCGCGCGAAGTAGGGAAAGCGGCGAATCTGCCCGTCTCTTTCGTGACCGCAGACGAAACCTTGCGGGACGGGCTCGATGCGAACGGTGGATTCGACGCGGAAACGGCGGGATGCCCTGTTCTTTGGATCAAAAGACGCATGCTTCCGCCGTGGAAGCTGAGAAGCATGACCGACAGGGCCCAGAGGATTCTCGGGAGAGACCCCGGGCTCGAAAAGAGTAACAGCGGCCGGCACTAGGAGCGAGGTGAGCGAGTATGCCGAAGATCGTCGTTGATGAGAAGAGGTGCAAGGGCTGCGAACGCTGCAAAGAGGCATGTCCGCAGGGTGTGATCTCCATGTCGGACAAGCTCAACGAAAAGGGATATTTCTTTGCCGTGCCCAAGGATCAGCCCAGATGCCTGGGGTGTATGCTCTGCGCGATAAGCTGTCCCGACGTAGCGATTGAGGTCTTTGTCCACGGGACCCAATACCAGTTCGTGAGCTATTAGAAGGGGGCTTCGACCATGGCCAAGGTTCTCATGAAGGGATGCGAAGCAATCGGCGAGGCCGCCATCCGCGCCGGCTGCCGAAACTTCTTCGGCTACCCGATCACCCCCCAGACCGAGGTCCCGGAATACCTCGCCAAGCGTTTCCCCGAGGTGGGGGGCGTTTTCGTCCAGGCTGAAAGCGAGGTGGCTGCCATCAACATGCTCTATGGAGGCGCCGGCATGGGCAAGAGGGTGCTCACAACGTCATCGAGCCCCGGAATCAGCTTGATGGCCGAGGGCGTTTCCTACATCGCCGCCTGCCACCTTCCCGTGGTGCTGGTGAACATCGTCCGCGCCGGTCCGGGTCTGGGCGGAATCCTACCGGCCCAATCCGACTACCTTCAGGCCACAAAGGGACACGGACACGGCGACTACAAGCTCGTAGTGCTGGCGCCTTCCTCGGTCCAGGAGGCGGTGGACCTCATCTACGAAGCCTTCGATCTGGCCGACCGCTATCTTACGCCGGTGATGGTAATGGGTGACGGCATGATCGGTCAGATGATGGAGCCGGTGGAGCTTCCCGCAATGCGTGATCTAGACGATCTCCCGGTAAAGCCCTGGGCTACCACGGGCGCCAAGGGCCGGAAACCCAACATCATCAATTCCCTCTATCTCAAGGAGGAGGAGTGCAACGCCAACAATTGGAAGCTGAAGGAGAAGTACGACGAGATCGAGAGGAACGAGAAGCGCTCCGAGACCTACGCCTGCCGGGGGGAGAAGCTGGACGTGCTGATTGTAGCCTACGGGACGATGGCCCGCATCTGCAAGACGGCCGCGGATGAAGTAAAGAGAGTGGACAAAAAGAAGATAGGTCTCTTCCGTCCCATCACGCTCTGGCCCTACCCCTACGAGGCGCTGGCGAAAGAGGCGTTGAAGGCGAAGAGGGTTCTGGTGGTCGAGATGAGTACCGGTCAGATGATCGAGGACGTGAAGCTCGCCGTGCTCGGGAAAAGGCCGATCGATTTCTACGGGCTGACGGGCGGTATGGTGCCGTCGCCCGACGATGTGGCCGCCAAGCTGCGGGAGATCCTAAAGTGATGCAAGGGCAAAAACCATGAAGAAGATTTTCGGATATCCGGAATCGCTGACGCCGAGCCCCACGCATTACTGCCCGGGGTGCACGCACGGCACGATTCATCGGATGGTGGCCGAGTCACTGGATGAGCTCGGGCTCCGCGAGCGCACCGTCGGGATCGCGCCTGTGGGTTGTTCGGTGCTGGCGTACAACTTCTTTAACTGCGACATGTTCGAAGCCTCCCACGGTCGCGCTCCGGCCGTTGCCACTGGGGCGAAAAGGTGCCGCCCGGACATGATCGTCTTCACGTACCAGGGTGACGGGGATCTGGCATCCATCGGAATGGCTGAGATCATCCATGCCGCCAACCGTGGCGAGAAGATCACCGTCATCTTCGTCAACAACGCCATCTACGGTATGACCGGCGGACAGATGGCGCCGACAACCATGCCGGGGCAGGTGACCACGACATGCCCCTTTGGCCGAGACCCCGGCCATGAAGGCTACCCGATCCGCGTCGTGGAACTCCTCAACACACTCAAGACCTCCGCATTCTTGGCCCGCGTGGCGGTGCATACGCCCCTTAGCATCATCGAGGCCAAAAAGGCGATCCGCGAGGCCTTTCGGCTCCAGTCGGAAGACGTCTGCTTCACCATGGTCGAGGTCCTTTCCGTCTGCCCCACCAACTGGGGCCTGACGAACACGGAATCGAACAAGTGGCTTGAGGAGAACATGGTGCCTTACTACCCGCTGGGCGTCCTGAAGAGGCCTGACGGAGACGAGACACCCACACCCGAGACCGTTGCATCGATGGAGGGAGCATGACATGCAGACCGAAGTGATCATGTCCGGTTTCGGAGGGCAGGGCCTGATGATGATCGGGAAGCTCCTAGCCTACGCAGGCCTCGAGGAGGGTAAGACCGTCACCTGGCTCCCCTCGTACGGTCCGGAGATGCGGGGTGGGACGGCCAACTGCACCGTCGTTGTCGCGGACAAGGCAATCGGATCCCCGCTGATCACTTCGCCGAAAGCGGTCGTTGTAATGAACCAGCCCTCTCTCGAGAAGTTCGCCCCAATGCTGCGGAAAGACGGAATCCTGGTGATCAACAGCACGATGATTCCGGTGAACTCCGACCGAACCGACATCCGATCCTTCCGGATCAGGGCCAACGACCTCGCCGCCGAGCTTGGGAGCCGCAGGTCGGCCAACCTGGTCATGCTCGGGGCATACATTGGTCTTGATGAAGTCGTTTCCCACGAGATGCTCCTCAAGGCAATCGAAAAGACCTTCGCCGAAAAGAAGCAGTTCATCGACGTGAACCGCAAGAGCTTCATGAAGGGCTACGAACTGGCCAAGGCAGGAAAAAGCGATGAGTAAGACCTGCATCGACCCCAAAAAGGCTCGGAAGATACTCGACCGTTATCCCGAGGGAGACCAGACGGGATTGATCCATGCTCTCCAGGACATCCAGGCGGAGTTCGGGTACGTCCCCCGCGAGGCGGTCGAGATTCTCTGCGAACGCCTGAACGTGCCGATCAGCAAGGCATTCGCCGCGGCAACGTTCTACAAGGCGTTCAGCCTCGAGCCCAAAGGCGATGTTGTCATCCGCGTCTGCACGGGAACGGCCTGTCATATCCGCGGAGCTCAAACCCTTGTAGATGAGATCTGTGTTGCCCTGGATATCAGACCAGGCGGGACCACAAAGGATCTCAAATTCACGCTGGAGACGGTTAACTGCGTGGGAGCCTGCGCAATGGCGCCCGTTGTCGCCCTTAACGGCGAGTACCACGGTAATGTTCAGCCGGGGTCCATCACGAAGAAGATACAAGGCGGTAAATAGATACATGCGCATCAAGAGTGTCAAGAGTCTGGCTAGTGCGGCGAAAACGGCATGTGCTGAGCGCGCGAAGAACAAGATGGAAGTGCTGGTATGCGCCGGCACGGGATGCCTGGCCAACGGGAGCCTCGACGTCGTCAAGTCTTTCGACCGCGCAATTAAGAGCAGGAACCTCGACACGAAGCTCAAGCTCGGGCTAAAGACCACCGGATGCCACGGCTTCTGCGAAAATGGCCCCCTTGTGGTGATTCAACCTAAGGGGATCTTTTACAAGGGCGTCAAACCTAAGGATGTCAAGGACATTGTTGACAAGACGCTCATAAACGGCGAGGTGATCGAACGCCTTCTTTATCGTGACGCCAATACAAAGGAGCGGGTGGAGCAGTACACGGCCATTCCCTTCTACGCTCGCCAGCTCCGCATCGCTCTACGCAACATCGGAAAGATCGATCCCGGCAACATCGACGACTACATAGCGGCCGATGGATACGCGGGACTGGCGAAAGCACTGACAGAAATGACACCTGAGGAAGTCATCGAGGCGGTGACGAAGTCCGGCCTGCGGGGTCGCGGCGGAGGAGGCTTCCCAACGGGGCGGAAGTGGAAGACCTGCCGCAATGCAGCCGCAGAGCCCAAGTATGTCCTGTGCAACGCCGACGAGGGAGATCCCGGTGCTTTCATGGACCGCAGCATCTGCGAGGGTGATCCACACGCCGTGCTCGAGGGTATGGTGATCGGTGCCTGGGCCGTCGGAGCCGCAGAGGGCTATATCTACATACGTGAGGAGTACCCCCTTGCGGTCAAGCATCTGCAGCGGGCGATCGAACAGGCTCGCGAGCGTGGACTCTTGGGGGATGACATACTCGGAACCGGCTTCTCCTATGACATTAAGATCGCCCGGGGCGGCGGCGCCTTTATCTGCGGCGAGTCTTCGGCGCTGATGAAGTCCGTGGCCGGCGAAATCGGAGAGCCCCGCGCCAAGTATGTCCACTCCGTAATCCGAGGGCTTCACGACAGGCCGACGGTCCTTAACAACGTGGAGACCTGGTCCGACGTGCCCTGGATCATCACGGAAGGCGCCGAGAAGTTCGCGGCCCTAGGAACGAAAAAGAGCACAGGAACCAAGGTGTTTTCTCTCGTGGGTAAGGTGAAGAATACGGGGCTCATCGAGGTGCCGATGGGGATCACGCTCCGGGAGATCATCTTCGACATCGGCGGCGGGATTATACGGGACCGACCTTTTAAGGCCGTGCAGACCGGTGGGCCGTCGGGCGGTTGCCTGCCCGAAAGCAAGCTCGATCTGCCCGTGGACTTCGACACGCTCACCGATGCCGGCTCCATGATGGGATCGGGCGGCATGATCGTCATGGACGACCGGACGTGCATGGTGGATACAGCCCGGTACTTCCTGAAGTTCCTCGTGGACGAGTCTTGTGGGAAGTGTGTTCCCTGCCGTGAGGGGGTCCACCAGCTCCATCAGATTCTCGAGGCAATCTGCCGCGGCGACGGGAAACCGGGGGATGTCGAAAAGATCGAGTCGTTGAGCGATGTTATCGTTGCGGCGTCCCTTTGCGCTTTGGGGAAGTCCGCGCCGAATCCGGTTCTGAGCACCATACGGCACTTCCGCAGGGAGTACGACGCCCACATCAACAACCGGAAGTGCTCCGCCGGTGTTTGCCGGAACCTCTTTACCTTCGAGATTTCGGAAGAGAAGTGCACGGGCTGTGGTCTGTGTGCCAAGGCGTGTCCTGTGGATTGCATCGTCGGGGAACTGAAGAAGGTTCACCGGATCGACGGCAAGGAATGCACGCGCTGCGGCGCCTGCCGCAACGTCTGCCCCGTTGACGCCGTGGAGGTGGTTTGATGACGACCGACAAAACGATCAATCTCGAGATCAATGGCCGGTTCTTCCAGGGGAGGGAGGGAATGACGATCCTGGACGTGGCCAGGCGCGAGGGCATCCCGATCACTACCCTCTGCCACCATGATGCCCTGGAACCGGTCGGCTCCTGTCGTCTATGTATGGTGGAGATCACGCACCCGGACTGGGGAGGCTGGAAGGGGCTCGTCACCGCCTGTCTGTACCCCATCGAGGAGGGGTTGAAGGTTACGACGGACAACGAGGAGATTAGAAGGGTCAAGCGGACCATCCTTGACCTACTGCTTGCCAGGTGTCCTGAGTCCGAGGTTATTCAGAAGCTGGCGGCGGAATACGGCGTGACAACCACGTCATACATCAAGAACGAGGTTGAGACGACGTGCATCCTCTGCGGATTGTGCGTGCGCGTCTGCGAGGCCAAAGGGTGCCGGGCCATCAGCGCCGCCGGGCGCGGGATTGGCAAGGCAATAGCCATCCCTTTCAAGCAACCGCCGCCCGACTGCATCGGGTGTGCGAGTTGCGCCCATATCTGCCCGACGGGCACGATCAAATACCAGGATACGGGAAATGTCCGCAAGATATGGGGCCACTCCTTCGAGATGGCGAAGTGCACAATCTGTGGGCGACCCGTGATGCCGGAGAAGCAGCTTGCGTTCGAGGCGGATAAGTCCGGCCTGGATCCCGACTATTTGAGAATCTGCCCCGTGTGCTCGCAGCAGAAGACCGTGGAGACGATCAGGTCCTCATTTGGTATCAGCCCTGTCGAGTCCGGTGACTCCGTGTGTGACGCCGGTGTGACGCCGGTGGCACACCGCTGAGAAAGAAACGACTCATGGAAAGAACGCTGGTCATCACTCCTTCACGTTGCACGGCCTGTAGGACTTGCGAGTTGGCATGCTCTTTTAGACACGCCGGAAGCGGCCTGCTCGGGATCTCGCGCATAAAAACGTTCATGTTCGGCGAGGGAAAAAACCAGGTCCTCACGTGCTTCCAGTGCGATGAAGCAGCCTGCGTCAAGGTCTGCCCGGTTACGGCGCTTAGGCGAAACGAGTCCACAGGCGCGATCGAGGTGGACGAGAACCGGTGCATCGGCTGCGGCCTCTGTTCCATCGCATGCCCCTTCGGGCACATGAGTCATGACGCAAACGGTGGGATTGCCGTCAAGTGCGACCTGTGCGGCGGAGACCCGGCCTGCGCCGCATTCTGTCCCTCCAAGACACTGGAATACAAATAGCCGCCAGAGCGTGACGGGCACTTGATCATGGGGCGTAACATTACCAGATCATCGCCGAGGCGCCGATGCGGAATTCGTCGAGCGGAAGGACCATGTGAAAGGCGGGGTTGGGCAAAGCCGATAGATATTAACGAGAACAGCCCACACCGGCGGCAACTGGCGAGAGAGTTCGATGTCCCAGATAACGCGGCGGTTACGTTTACGACGCTGGTGTTCGCGCTGGCGTGCTCGCCTGTCAATTCCCTCTCTGCTTGCCGGCAGCGAGGAGCGCAAAATCATTTCACTTGTGGCTGCGGTCAATGGCTCCACGTCGATTTTGATCCTCACTGCTCTGGCCTGGCTTGTCGAGCTGCCGCTACTCTTCCCAGCTCTGGGGCCTAGCGCATTCATTCTGTTCAGCAGTCCGTTCTCGCCTGCCGCGGCTCCACGTTCAGTGATTCTGGGTCACTTCGTCGCCATCGCGGTCGGCTGCGTTGCTTGGCGCCTGGTCAGCGCTGCCACCGGTTATCCGGTCTCGTTGGAAACGGGGGGCTGGCCGGTTCTTGTCAGTGCGTCGATGGCCATGGCCGCAACCTGCCTGCTGCTGGTGTGCCTGACCTGTCCGCACGCGCCCGCCTGCGCCAGCGCCCTGATCACCGCGTTGGGCGCCGCCAACGGCTGGGTGCCTTTGCTCGGTATGGCAGCCGGGGTCGTCCTGTTGACAGTACAAGCGGCTCTGATCAGCAGACTGGCTGGCGTCAGTACACCAATCTGGTCTCCGCGTCCTCACGATACTCACCACGGTCGAGTATCTCAAGCGAACATGAGGAGCAGCTGATTATTCCGGTCGTTCACTCGGAGAGCCGGATTCGTTGGGCGCAGAAGGCGGCAAGCCAGCCTGTGCTGCCTTTTTTCCCACCAAGACACTGGAGTACAAATAGCCGCCAGAACCTGCCGGCGGAGCAGGCTGCGACGTTGCAACCACACCCGCAAACCGGGTAGACTGTGTTGAGACCGAAGCGGCCCGCCGGGTTGGGTCCGGCGACGTTTGCAGGAAGGTTTGCGATGCTTTCGACGGCCTGGTCCGTTGTTTGGGGAATAGCTCTTGGCGCTCAGGGCGCAATGGGTGCCACGGGCGGCCTGTCTGCGTGCGTACACGCACAGGCAGGCTTGTCCGCCCGTGTATTATCCACCTCAAGCAGCAGCACACTGGCAGCAAGCTGCCAGTGGCACCCACGTGCCGTTATCTACGTCGACGCCGAGGCCGCCGGGCCGGTGCACGACGGGTCAAGTTGGTGTCAGGGATATACCGAGCTGTACGACGCCCTGGCCGTAGCCACGGAGGGCACGACCATCCGCGTAGCCGACGGAACGTACAAGCCGGATGTCGGAAGCGTCTCCTATCCACGTGATGCGACATTTGTGTTGCTCAGCGCTGTTACGATTGAGGGCGGTTACGCCGGCTGCGGAGCATCCGACCCAGACGAGCGCGATATCGCCCTTTTCGAGACGATCCTCAGCGGCGACCTGAACGGCGACGACGGACCGTGGTTCGCCAACAACGACGAGAACGCTCTCCGCGTGGTCACCGCTTCCGGGGTCGACGAAACGGCCGTCCTCGACGGCTTCACCATAACCGCCGGGAACGCTAACGGGGCCGGCCTGAACTCCGGCGGCGGGATGTACATCTGGCAGGGCGCCCCGACGCTGATCGATTGCACGTTCAGCAGCAACTCAGCGAACACCAGCGGCGGCGGGATGTACAACTATTCCAGCGACCTGACGCTGACAAACTGCACGTTCAGCGGGAACTCCGCGGGCAGCTACGGCGGCGGGATGTACAGCTACTACGGCGCCCAGACGCTGACCAACTGCACGTTCAGCGCCAACTCAGCGAACGGTGACTACTACAGCTACGGCGGCGGGATGTACAACTCCTCCGGTGACCCGACGCTGACAAACTGCACGTTCAGCGGCAACTCGGCCTCCAACGACGGCGGCGGGATGTACAACGTCTACAGTGACCCGACGCTGACGAACTGCACGTTCAGCGGAAACCGTGTATCAGGCAGCTACGGCTACGCAAACGGCGGCGGGATGTACAACTCCTCCGGTGACCCGACGCTGACAAACTGCACGTTCAGCGGAAACTCCGCCTCCGACGACGGTGGCGGGATGTACAACCCAGGGAGGGCGACGCTGACCAACTGCACATTCAGCGGAAACTCGGCGGACCGTGACGGAGGCGGGATGTACAGCAACGGCTACTACCCCCACCCGACGGTGACTAACTGCATCCTATGGGGCAACACGGACAGCGGCGGGCACGACGAGTCGGCGCAGATCTCCGGCAGTGCGGGTGTGAGCTATACGTGTATCGAAGGCTGGAGCGGGTCCGGCACCGGAAACATCGGTCGTGATCCGTTGTTTGTCGACCCCGACGGGCCGGACGATGTTATCGGGACGCCCGACGATGACGTGCGACTGTTGCCCTTTTCCCCTTGCATCGACGCAGCGAACAATGAGGCCGTCCCGCCTGACACGCTCGACCTGGACGGCGACGGAGACACGAGCGAGCCGACGCCGCTGGACCTGGCCGGTTCGCCACGGTTTCTTGACGACCCGCTTGTCATTGACCGTGGAAGCGGAGACCCGCCGATCGTCGATATGGGCGCGTTTGAGTCCGCTGACTGTAACGGGAACGAGGTCCCGGACTGGGAGGACATTACCAGCGGAACGAGCGGGGACTGCAACGAGAACGCCGTTCCCGACGAGTGCGAGATCGCCCAGGGAACCAGCGCCGATTGCAACGAGAACGGCGTTCCCGATGAGTGCGACATAGCCGACGGGACCAGCGCGGACTGCAACGATAACGCCGTTCCCGACGAGTGCGAGATCGCCCAGGGCACCAGCAGCGACTGCAACGAAAACGGCGTTCCTGATGAGTGCGACATTGCCGACGGCACCAGCGCCGACTGCAACGATAACGCCGTGCCCGATGAGTGTGACCTGGACGATGGGACCAGCGGCGACTGCAACGAGAACACCGTGCCCGACGAATGCGAACCCGATGACGATGGCGACGGAGTGATCAACGATTGCGATCAGTGTCCGGAGACGCCGATGGGCTTGATCATCGGGGACGACGGCTGTCCGGTGCCTTACGGGCCGTGCTGCTTTGACGATGAGCTGTGCATCGACAACACCGAGAGCGCCGACTGCGCTCTGGTCGGCGGGAGCTACTTGGGTAACGGACTCACCTGTGAGGGCGATCCGGACGGGGATTGGGCCTACGGGTGTGACGACGGTTGCCCACTCGATCCAAATAAGATCGAGCCGGGAATCTGCGGGTGTGGCGTTCCTGACGACGATGCGGACGGCGACGGCGTGCCCGATTGTGTGGACTCGTGCCCGGATACGGAGGCGGGTCTTCCCGTAAATATCTGCGGTTGCACGGCCCTGGGGGCGTGCTGCTTTGCCGTCGACGTTTGCTGGGACGACGTTGAACTGTACGAGTGTACGGCGATTGATGGAGTTTATCAGGGCGACGGGTCGATCTGTGAGGAAGGGTGTGCCTTCGGCGACTTGTACGGCGACGGCGACGTGGACCTGCGCGATTTTGCGGCATTCCAACGGTGTTTCACCGGGGCGGGTGGCGCAGCGGTGGAGTCAGAGTGTCAGCGGGGGGATCTGGACGGGTGTGGTGCGATCAGCCTGTTTGATTTTGTAGGTTTTCGCAATGCATTCACCGGCCCGGAGTAGTGAGATGCATCACGGGGACTCGCCCGCTCCCTCACGGTCGCGGTTCTGATCGGGCGTACCCATCCCGCCGGATGTGTCACGGACCCGGTGCCAGGTCGTGTTACCCGTCATCGGTTCACACGGCCCGGCAAAGCTGCACCGTGCCACGCTGTCGCCCCAAGGAGCACACTGGCAGCAAGCTGCCAGTGGCACCCAAGCGCAATCCGAGGACCAACATCAGAAAGGAGATTTGACCGTGAAGCAACGGGTTGGATACGTATTGATCGCAGGGCTTATGCTGCCGCTGGCTGGCTGTGACGTCCTGTCGGATATTCTTCTCCCTTCGACCGTGACCGTGTCACTGGTCAACGAGTCGCCCGACTACGCCATCGTGGTATCGCTGTTCCACCATGACGATGACAACGTTCTCGAACTGGTTCTGACGGAGATCGGCACGGAGCGTGAGTACACGATCGCCCCCGGCGCGACGGCTATGTTCATGGAAGACTGTGACGACCTTCAGGCGATCGTGATCGACGATGCCGATCTTCGCGTGCTCGGCGGCATCGGTCCGGAGACCAGCAGCGACGTGCTTCGTATGGACGATGACTTTGAATGCGGCGACGAAATCGTGTTCACCTTCACGCATTCCGACGCCCTATTGGACTTTGACGTGACCAGCGAAGCCCACCCGCAAGCCTGGCAATAGCTGATGATGAATAGCAAATGGTAAACAGCGAATGTCGAATGATGCTGACGGCACCGGGTTCTCAGTTCGCTATTGGCCATACTTCATTCGGTATTCTCTTCGGGCGTAGCGGTCTCGTCCGGCGGATTTAATGGTGACGTGATCACGGCATCACGAATCGCAAGCTGGCGGACGAGAAGCGTCAGTTCGCGCCGGATGCGGCGCAGGCGTACGTAAACCATCAGAAAGCCGATCATCATGACCACCACGGCGCAATAGAGGATCAGATCGGCGCCGCGCTTGATGCCCAGCTTCCTGGCGATAATCGTGGTCGCGTCGGGCCAGACGATGGCCACAACGGCCGCCACCCACACGAGCGCCCAGAGAAAACCCTCCCGTCGCGTCGCCCACCCTCGCAGCGTCGCGACCAGGGTCAGAATAAACAAACCGCCTACGACAACAAGCGCGAGAGTCTGAAACAGGTTCAACGCAGGATCCTCCCGAGCAGATAATGCAATACAATCTGGATGGCGTTGCGCGACGACTGCCCCTTCTTCACCGAATAATCCGTGTAGCGAATCCGTACCGGCACCTCCGTGAACGGCAGACCGGAGAGTCTGACCTGGTCGATCAATTCGCTGGCGTGGGCCATGCGGTCCAGCGTGATGTTGATCTTTCGGGCTGCTCGCGCCGAAAATGCCCGGAGCCCGTTATGGGTGTCGGTGACGTTCACGCGGTTCACCAGCCGCGTAAAGAGCACGGCCATCCGCAACGTTCGCCGACGCGACGCCGGGATCTGCCCCATCTCTCCCAGAAATCGAGAGCCCAGGGTGATCTCGAATTCACCGCGCGCGATCGGGGTGACCATGGTTTGGATATCTTCCACGCAATGCTGCCCGTCGGCGTCGAATGTGACCACAAAACGGGCACCATGCAACAGCGCAAACTCGATACCGGTTTGCAGGGCTGCTCCCTGCCCGCGGTTGATGACGTGACGCAAACAATAGGGCGCGTATCGCTTCGCCGCTTCAAACGTGTCGTCCGCGGAGCCGTCGTCGACGACCACAACGTTTTGATACTCAGCACGAACCTCTCGCACAACCTGCTCGATGCAAGCACCTTCGTTGTACGCGGCTATGATGATGAACGTGCCGTGACGTACGTCGTCAGGGAGTCTTTCGGGCGTTGTCGTCGAGTCGTTCATTATCGAAGTACCCTCGGGCTTCGTTCCCCAGCGGGTGGACGTGCCGAGACGATATCCGTCATCGTACCGAAGGGACACGGTCAATTCCACGACTCACTCGGTCGGGTTGCCCGTTATCGGTCCTTCCAGTGTGTCTGCGTGAAGTGTCAATCGTATTACTAAATGACCGCTGGTGGATACCACTGTGAAGGATTAGAAACACGCACGTGGTCTTGCGTCGAAGGAGACTCGTGCTTGGGAAAGCTCGTGAGTCCGTGCTATTGTTGCCCGATACGCACAACAGCATCCAGGACGGCGCCTTTCTCGACGTGCATGCAGGGTGCTTCGATGTTGCCCTTGAACCAACCGGTCTTGCTGATGCTGACCTTCCCCCGCGCGACAACGTGACCTTGCACTTTCCCCTTGACAATCAGATTGCCGACCTTGATCGGAGCGACGACGTGGCCTTTGCGCTCGACGATGATGTCGCCACAAGTCGAGAACTCGCGCACGGCGTAGTAACTTCGGATCTTGAAATCCTCGAGGATAAGCCGCTTCTTGCAATGCGGGCAGAAGACCGACATCGCCCGGCGTGCCACTTCGCTGGGTCGTCCACAGCTTGTGCAGACGACCTCCTTGACTGCGGATTGGCGCTGTGTAACGCTCGGCGGCATGGCAGGATTCACCCACCCGGGTGGAACAATACTGCAACCCGGCTAGGGTCTGTGTGGGGCAACCGTTTTCCGGTCACTTCTTGGCCGCCGCCGGTTCGCCTGTCTTGGATCTCGCGGGTGTGATCACGCCGATCGGCATGGCAGCGGTCTTCGTGGTACCGGGCGTCCTGGTCTGGCCGTCGACGCCAATCACGCAACGCCCGATCAGGATCGCCCCCTCGGCAACTTCGAGGCGAGCAGCCTGCAGGTCCCCCTCCAGTCTGGCGGAGGACGTCAACTGGACCTTCGTGTCGGCCTGAAGATTCCCCTTGATCTGGCCGTCGATTCGGATGGTCCCGGCCTTGACGTCGCCCTTGAGTGTTGCCCCTTCGGCCACAACGAGCTGTTCTCCGCCGGTAATCTCCCCTTCGAAATTTCCCAGCAGGCGAACTCCTTTCTTGAAGTTGAGTTGTCCCTTGAACAATGCATCCGCCCAAAGGGTGGTGGGAAAATCACTGTTTGATTCGGCCATCGTCTTGCTCCTTGCCCTGGTGTGTGAAGATCTACAACCTCCTGTTCGCCCACCGGGAGGTACCGAGCCGGGATTATAGCAGTGCGGTCGCGTGATTCAATGCCCCAAAGATCGTCCCGACCGACGCAACATCGTACCGACCGGCCCAACAATGGAAGAGACACGACTCCGATACACGCCTCGTTGCACAGATAACCTAACAACAACCTACCAGGATTGTCCGTTCGCGGAGCGCCAATCCGTTTGTTCGGGGAATCCCAATCGTTGCCCTACCGGATCCGTCCCGGCGATGCGCACGCGTCCATCGGGAGGTTATCCGCTTCAACCCGAACCCGTTCATACTCAAACTGACCGATTCTTTGGTTGATGCGGAGTTCGGCAAAGGGAATGCGGTGTTTCCGGGCAATAGCGTTGTGGCGTACAGGTTGGGGACGTAGGTGGAACATAGTCCGAGTGGGATGTGGCAGGTCCGAAGGGGGATGAATGGGGGCTCAGGCTGGAGGCGGTACTCATAGAAGTACCGGCAATGTCTTGCCCGGTGCGGACTCGTCGGAGACGCCCTCTACGTGGATCTTCGGCACGGATTGCGATGTTTGCAGACTGGCGCCCTTCTTCGGTAACACGCCGGCGTCGTGCAGTAACTCGACCACCTTTGCGACGCGGTGGCTGTACAGATGCTCCGAGAGGGCGCGGCGCTGCCCGGCCGCAGCGATCTCACGACGCTCGTTGGGGTGGTCAAGGTAGTAGTGGATCTTGTCGAGGAGTTCCGCCTCATTATGAAACGCATCGCATTCCTTGCCGATCTCGAAGCAGGCTGGCAATTCCGCGGTGTAAGCGGTCAGCATGAACCCGCCGTAGGCGGGGATCTCAAAGTGACGGATAATCAGGCCGGTTTCCCAATTACCCTTGATGAAGTTCAGGCAGATCGGCACACGACGTATGCGCTCATGCAGAATCTTGCTGTCCCATATGCGTGGCGTGTGCTTCAGACCGTAGTGACTCTCCCAGAAGTCGCCGATCAGTTCAAAGGTATCACCCAACTTGATTTTGAGAAACCGGGCAAAGCGATCCCGGTGCTTGATGGCGAGATAGGCGTTGTAAATGAATTTCTGTTCAAAGTACTCAGCACTTTTCTTCGCTCGGGTAAAGCGGTCGTCGGTTTCGTTGGGCGGCTCGGCGAACTGATATAGGTCATAATGAATCTTATGAAATGATAAATCCGGCATGTCGGCGCAAGTGGCGGCGGCCGTCAAACCCGCAAATAGCTGTCCCGGCAAGATCGGCTGCTGCGACTTAAACCAGGACGAAGCTGGATGTCCCATAAAGGCGACGGCCGGACCGGGTTCGGGTTCGGGCGGCGGACCCGTGTCGAAGTCATCGTCGGCAACCGCCATAGGCAATGTAAGAATATTCGGAATACCGAGCCTGGTCAGTTCCTCACTGTGTGTAATCTCGGGGATCCATTTAATCCACGTCTTGCTTTCCAGCAGATGCCAATGATCCACCCAGTCCACATCTGCCATCGTGGATGTGATTGGATCGAGATATGCAGCGATGTAGGGGATCCCTAAATCAGCCGTGGTCAAGGAAGCCTCCCCCGGACATGATGAAGAGGGCACCAATGTCAAAGCACCGGCGTTGAAATCCAGAACAAGTTCTATGTCGTGCTTTTCCAGGAACGGCCGGTAGATTGCACCATCGGACAGCCGTGCCTGCAACGAACGATTGATGTTGAGGCTGGGTAGTTCGGGCAGCAGGAACGTGTCGAAACCGGCCTTGCGAACCGACCGTTCAAGCTGTCTCGTCGTTGCAATTCGAATGGGGCGCCGGCTCATAAGTGGTTCCCTACGCCTTCGCACACACGGCGTCTGCGGTTCGGTGTGATACCAATATCTCCAAAAGGCTTTGCAGGCGATGACTGTGGAGATGTTGTGACAAAGTCCTCTTCTGACCGGCCAGTGCAATCACAGTTCGTTCTTCAGGGTGACTTAGGTAGTATTGGATCTTGTCGATTAGGTCGACCTCGTTGTGGAAGACGATGCATTCCTTACCGACCTCGAATTGTTCCTGGATCTCCGGCTGGTGATAACACAGCATGAACCCACCAGCAGCCGTGATCTCGAAGTGTCGCATATTGAGACCGGTCTCCGCGTTCCCGTTGACCAGATTCAGGTTGATCGCCGCCTCACGGAAATGACTGAGATATGCGTCGGCGGTATCGATACGCGGCGCTGTCTTAAGGCCGTAAGCTGTGTCCCATCGCCGGCCGACCAGGTGAAACGTCTCACCAAGCCTGCGCTTCAGGAAGATCACGAAGCGGTCGCGATTGCGAAGACACAGACTGGCGTTGTAAAACAGCTTCGCGTTGAAATAGGCAAGGGTCTTGTTGGCTTTTGTTTCGATCGAGTCGTTCGGATCGACCGGCTCGCCCAACCCGTAAGTATCATAGTATATGTCATAGAAACGCGTGTCCGGCAGATCGCCGCGAACCGCCTGAGCCAGCGTCCCCACCAGCAGATTGCTTGTGGGCACGTTCACGTTCGGGGCGAAGTAGTTGGTATTCTGACCACCGATGAAGGACACGATGGGCCGGGACTTCGACGGATCGAGAGGCCGCGTATCATATGCACGATCCTGAGCGGCCATCGGCAGATGGATGACACTGGGCACACCGAACCGCTGCAGCTCGACAACCTGTGCCCGATCCCAGACCGCCTTTGTCCAGCTCCGACTCTGCAGACACTGCCAGATCACCGGCCAGGGAAGGCCCTGAAGCGCCGTCACCAGCGGATCGATGAGGTGTGACAAGAGCGACTTTGCGGCGACTTCGTGTGCGAGCTTCAGATCATCGGCGCCGGCTGCCCCACGCACGAATCCGAGTCCCGTGCCGCCGTTGTCCACCAACAGATCGACGTCCTGATCAGCCAGGATCGCCGTGGATGTCGTGCCATTGGTGATTCGGGCGTCTATATCGGCTTCATAGGCGTTACCACTTGGATGCATGGCCACGGGCAGGTCGACAACGTCGTGCCGCAGTCCTTCGCACGCCCCCTTCCACCACCCATGCCTGAAAACGCCGATCCTCATTGTTTGTTCCCAGCGCCCTTCGGAGGCAACATAGCCCACGTTATGCGCGAGCCGTAACCATCTGAGCGCCCCCGGCAGATCTCTAAGAAGTTATCGGTCAAAGGGGAGCGGCGATTGAAATCCAACCTGTCGCGTGTTCCGTTGCCAGTACTGTAATCAATGGTGCATGACATGCTCCGTTCGACGAACGGTAACGGCTGCGCCCGGATCACAAGAACCTTCACGCTCCGGTGTCCGCCGGCCGAGATACAGATCAGAGACGATCCGGCTTGGATCGGGTGCCATGCCCAAGCGTCAGAGCGGGCATGCTCTCCACCGTTTCGGGACAGCCTGTTTAGATAGGTTCTGAACAATCCAACGATGTTTCGAAATCGTAACAACGACGCGGGCTATGTTGGACCACCGTCGCACGCGGCGCGGGTCGGCGAGCTTTGGAAGCGCATCTATCACTACCACATCCGCAGGAGCGGCGGGAGCAGTCTCAACTTCGCCTTTCTGTCACTTGGTGGGGAGAATGGTGTAGAGGTCTATCGCGAGCTGACAGCCGCTGAGCCACACCGCGTTGTTAGCGGAGGCCGGTGCTTCATTGGCTGGGAAAGGCGCCTCATTGAGGAAGGCGACTACTTCTACGCCTTCTCTCATCTTCCGAAACACCGCCTCGAGCTGCCTCGCGAAACCTTCACGTTCACGTGCCTTCGTGATCCGGTCGATCGGGTTGTCTCGCACTACAAGCTGCTGCGGCGATACGTGGACGACAGTATCCCTCACCCCTGTTTGAAGACGGAAGGGCCGTGGTTGGGCGACGGCTTTTGCCACTTCCTGTCCAATATCCCCAAAGAACATCTCTTGAACCAGCTCTACATGTTCTCAAAGACATTCGACGTGAGTGAGGCCTTCGACAACATCACCGGTTGCTCGAACTTTTCGTTTACGGAGAATCGCCGTGCCGGACTGGCGGCACTATCCGCCAAGCTCGGCCTACGCATAGACCTCCTCCACGCCAACGACACATCAAAGATACCTGTCGCAACCACCTCGGAGCTGGAGCGATTGCGCGAGATGCTCGAACCGGAGTATCGCCTGCTTGAAAGGTTTGAGCATCTTCCTTCCAGTCTCCATCAGCCCCAACTTGCTCGCTGATTCCGGCACAATTTACGATTCGTCCTTGCTGTCGCTTCTGCGAGAATCCTATCTCGCACGAATGGGCCGATAGGGAATTCTCGGCCCGGCGAACGAGGGGCAGGAGGTGTTATTCCATGCAGAATCCACTATGCGTACTTGGAGTGGAGTACCCCATCCCGGTACGATTACCATCAGGGATCCGATCAAGGCTGGGTGGCCCTGGGTGGTTGTCCACCCAGGGCTCCCGCAGACCCGTACGTACGCAATTAACGCATACGGTTCCTCTGTCCATGGATTTGCTGCCCAAAGGCATCCGTCGTACTATCCGTTGGCGTCTTGGAGGCGTTTTGCCTTGATCCCGGTATCCGGGGACGTGTTTAACCCGGTTGCGTGGCTGGTCCGGCGGACTATAATGCATGGTTTACGTGGACCGAGCTGTGGTATCGGACGGGTGATCGGAAGTCAGGCGGCAACGCGAAAGATGACCAAAATCGACGAGGAGTTGCTTCGAATCCTGGCATGCCCGGATACACACACGCCGCTCGTGCAGGTTGGCGACTGGCTCTACTCGACCGATCCCAAGACGCGGCGCAAGTATCCGATCCGAGACGGGATTCCGGTCTTGTTGATCGATGAAAGCCAGGTGGCTAACCAGGAGGAGTTCGAGCGGGTGATGGCAACGGTCAAACACTCGGAAAACCCAAAGAAGGAATAGTGCGGGATGACAGAAACAGCGCGAAAACCCAACGCCAACGTGTATCACACGAAACTTCGCTTCCCCGATCGAGTCGGTCCTGACTGGGTCGGCCCCTTGATCGACTACAAAGAAGTGGATCTGATCCGCAAGTTCTTGACCCCCAGCAGTAAGCTCATGTCTCGCCGGCGCGCCGGAACCAACACGCAGGAACAACGGGCGCTGAAGCTCGCGGTCAAGCGCGCCCGATTCATGGCCCTGATCCCATATTCAGGCACCTGATATTCTATTCCACAAGTTCCACGACTATCTGAGCAGCAGGCTCAAAGCCTGCGCGAATTCACCGCAGGTGGTTGCGGTCATGCTGAGCACGACTGCGTATCTCGACAGCGCTACACGGAAAATCAAGATGTTTTACCCTGCGCAGAGCTCCGCGCGGACTGAATTTCGTGGATTGGCAAAGGCATCATCGTGCCATTCTGACAATTGCCCGTCTGTAATTGTCAATCAGAATCGCGTGTTGGATCGAACATGGCTCCGATAAGATATCCTTTGATCCCCACCGTGCAGTGAGAGACCCGAGCCGGTATCCAAGGTGCGGTGTTGTCAGCCGAGAATTCACGCACCCATATTTCGCTGCTGTTGCGGAGCTGCCTCTTGGACCAGAATGCGAAGCCCCCGTCGGAGATGTTATGCATGATGACGGGCCATGTGGAGGCAGGCAAAGCCGGGTCCATGGTCACGTCGAGCCGCATACCGACGGCGAACCGTGTTGATACTCGTTGACCCGTGTACGCATCCGGCTCTCCGTCCGCGCCGGCTACCGTGACCAGACGCTTGATCTCGTGCCTGTCGGTTACCACTCTGCCGTCCTTTTGGTTTGTCATCAGGTGACTCTCTAATGGGCTGCGTTTTCTACCGACCTGCGTGTACGGAGAATTCCTCCGTACCTCCCCGACCCCCCCCAAGCATTAGGCTCGGACGGGCGACGAGGGTTGGTCGATTGCGTGGTTCAACCACTCCGCGTCACGCTTAATATGTCGGACCGACGTGGGCGGCAATTTGACTAATGATCACGAGTCAGGGACTTATGGGACGTGGTTGGAGCCGTTACTCCTCTGCACAGGAATGGTTTGGGATTTACCCGGCCTGATCCGCGCCATCCGCAGCTTGTTCTAGATCCTCCGGCTTGGCGGGTTCACTGACCTTGTACGTACCGTCGAGCCAGCGGCCCAGGTCGACCATCTTGCATCGCTCGCTGCAAAACGGGCGGTACGGAGCATCTTCCTTCCGGAGGACGGCGATCTGCTTCTTGCAGGTTGGACAATCATAGGTGGGCACGAGCTGGTCCGCCACAACGGCAGTTGTTGAAGACATCGGCACGAAATTGTCACCCGTTAGTGCGGTGGTTGAGAATCGGTGCCGCAATTGTGGACGTCGTGCTACGTTTTCGCTGCGGCCTGAGCGGCGTTCTTCTTCACCGAGGCTGTCTTCTTCTCGCCGCCTGATTCCTTGTCCTTCTTGCCCTCGCCGTTGCTCGCCGCTTCCTTCTCGGCCTTGGCGGCCTTTTTGTAGCTCTCGGACCGGTAGTCGGTCTGATAGAAGCCCGAACCCTTGAAGATGATCCCGGCACCCGTGCCGATGCGACGTTTGACCGGTGCGTCGCAGTCGCACGGCTTGGGATCCGTCTTTTTCAGCAGACGCCTGGGTGGCTCGGTGATCGGCTGAAACAGCTCGAAGACTACCCCGCACCTGGTGCACTCATACTCGTACGTCGGCATCCCAAACGCTCCCTATTCTTCGTTTGATAGTCCCCGTTCCTCTTTCGATTTCCCTTCCGATTGAGTCACTGCGTCCGTGTGTGCGCCATCCTTCTGATCATCCTCGGGTTGCCTCGATACAACGACCTTGGTGGGTCTTAACACGCGGTCGCGCAAGCGATAGCCTTTGGCAACTTCCTGAACCACCGTACCGGTCGGGAAGTCGGTGGACGGTTGCTGCATGATGGCTTCGTGAACGCTAGGGTCAAACGGCTCGTGTAGAGCGTCAATCCCCTCAAGCCCATGATCACGCAACGCCTTGGTCAAGTTGCTGTACACGAGACGCACACCGTCGATGACGGGGGCAAGATCGTCGGAGTTCTCCGCGGCGGCAAGTGAGCGGTCGAAGTCGTCGAGGACGCCCAAGAGTGACTTCATGACCTCGGCGTTTGCGTAACGGATCGCGTCCGCCCGCTCAATGGCCAGGCGCCGTTGCGCGTTATGATAGTCCGCCTTGGCGCGAAGCAGACTGTCTTCAAGCTTCTCGACTTTCGCTTGCAACGCCTCGACCGGATCGACCTCCTCAGTTGTTTCCGCGGATGACTCCACCTTCGTCTTCGCCTTCGCCTCGGCCGACTCGCGCTCGGCCGTGTCGACCGCATCCGACCGATCGTCGTCCCCGGCGGTGTGGACGGTTTCGACGCCTTCTACCGCCTTGTCACTGCGAGGTTTTTTCGCCCTGATTTTCTTCATCGTAATCGAACGTCAGATTCAAACGCCGTTCAGTTGTCCGGGTCGCCCGAGAAGTATTTCATTACCTTGTCGAAGAAACCCTTCGACTCCGGCAATACGGACATATCTTCCGTCACAGCGAACTTGCGCAGGATCGCTTCCTGCTCTTTGTTGAGCTTCTTGGGAGTCTCCACCGTGATCTTCACGATTTCGTCGCCGCGACATCCGGTACGCAGGTCAGGCAGGCCAAGACCGCCGAGGCGGATTAGCTGCCCATGCTGTGTGCCTCGCGGGATTTTCAGCTCCACCCTGCCGGTCAGCGTGGGGACCTCGACTTTGGCGCCCAAGGCCGCCTGGGTGAAGCTGATCGGCATGCGTAGGAGCAGGTCGTTGTTGTGCCGTTCGAGGAACGGATGCGGCCGGACGCGTACGTAGCAGTGCAAATCTCCGCGTTGCATACCCTCCGCGCCTGGTTCACCCTCACCGCGGACGCGAACCGCCTGCCCGTCGTGAATACCCGCCGGAATCTGAACGGTGACGAGCCGTTCCTTCGTCGTTCGCCCGGAGCCGCGGCATTCAGGGCAAAGTGTTGTAACGACCGAGCCGCGCCCGTGGCACGTAGGGCAGGTTGTGACAACACGGCCAAACAAAAACCCGCCCGCCTGTTCGACTTGTCCATAGCCTCCGCAGGTCCGGCACGTTTGGCGTTGCGAGCCCGGTTCCGCACCGGTACCACCGCACGTATTGCACAACTCCTGGCGAGAGAACTGAATGGACTGTTCGGCGCCGGTCAGCACCTCCGCCATGGTAAGCTTGACTTCCGCCTGTAAGTCCGCCCCTCTGCGATGGTGGCGGCCGCCAGTCCCGAACGCCACGCCGAAGATGTCGTTGAACATCGAGAAGATGTCATCGGCGCCCATGTGCGAGAAATCGTGAACGCCGGCGCCGCCGAGTCCCGCGTGACCGAACTGGTCATATCGTTGCCGCTTGGTGGGGTCGGACAGGACTTCGTATGCCTCGGCAGCCTCCTTGAATCTCGTTTCGGTGTCGGGGTCCTCTCTGTTTCGATCAGGATGATACTTGTGGGCGAGGCGTCGATAGGCCTTCTTAATCTGCTCCGGCGGTGCGTCTTGCGAGACGCCGAGCACATTGTAATAGTCTCGCTTCGCGCCTGACACGGCCATTTCCTAACAATCCTCGTCCCGGTCGGCGCGGCACAACCACATGCGATACGCCCTCGGTTGTTCCGAACGAGCACCGGCGGCGGCGTCCATACACGGTCGGGCAAGCAAAGGGCGGACACAGCGGCCCGCCCTTGACCATGCAACCTGCATATCCGCTTTATCGGACAGCTTTGTCGACCGCCTTGTCTTCATCCTTCAGATCGGTCACCAGCACCTCGGTGGTCAACATGGTCCCGGCCACACTGGCGGCGCTCTCCAATGCGACACGCGAGACCTTGGCGGGATCGATGATGCCGGCCTTGACCATGTCGACGAACTCGCCCTTTCGCACGTCGAAGCCGTATGCCCCTGTCTTCTCGAGGATCTGCTCGACGACCACGTCTCCCTCGCCGCCGGCGTTGCAGACGATCTGACGTGTCGGGGCGCGCAGGGCGGCAGCCACAATCTCGACCCCCACTTTCTCATCACCGCGTGCGCGCTCGCGGGCTTTGTTGACAGCCCCAATCGCACGGAGGAACACCACGCCGCCGCCGGGAACAATGCCTTCCTCCGCCGCCGCCTTGGTGGCGTTGAAGGCATCGTCCACGAGATCCTTCCGCTCCTTCACCTCGATCTCGGTGGCGCCGCCGACGCGGATCAGCGCCACGCCGCCGGTCAGCTTCGCGAGGCGTTCCTGCAACTTTTCGCGATCGTAGTCACTCGTCGATTTCTCTATCTGGGCGCGGATCTGGTCGCAACGGGACTTGATGCCGGACTTCTTGCCGGCCCCTTCGATGATAGTCGTGTCATCCTTCGTAATCACGACCTTCTTGGTCGACCCAAGATCATTCAGCGTGATGTTTTCGAGTTTAATGCCAAGGTCCTCGCTGATCATCGTCGCGCCGGTCAGCACAGCAATATCACCGAGCATGGCCTTGCGGCGATCACCAAAGCCCGGCGCCTTCACGGCACAGCAGTTCAGCACGCCTCGAATCCGGTTGACGACCAGCCCCGCCAGAGCCTCGCCATCGACGTCCTCCGCAATGACCAGCAGCGACTTACCGCTCGTGGAGATCGCCTCCAGCAGAGGAATGAAATCGCGCAGATTCGATATCTTCTTCTCGTAGACCAGAATGGCCGGGTCCGCCAACACACACTCTAGCGAACCCGGATCGGTGATGAAGTAAGGCGACAGGAAGCCCTTGTCGAACTGCATGCCCTTGACGAGTTCCTTCTCTGTCTCGAGAGATTTACCTTCCTCAACCTCCACCACGCCCTCGGTGCCGACATCGTCCAGGGCGCTGGCGAGCAACTTGCCGATCTCTTCGTCGCCGTTGGCCGAAATCGTCGCGACCTTGGCGAGATCGTCATTCGACCGCACGTTGATCGACATGTCGTTGATGGCACCGACGGCCGCCGTGACGGCCATTTCGATCCCACGCTTAATTGCCATGGGATTGGCACCGGCCGAGACGGACCTGAAGCCCTCACGGAAGATCGCTTCGGCCAGCACCGTGGCGGCCGTGGTGCCGTCGCCGACTTCGTCGCTGGTCTTCGACGCGACCTGGTTGATAAGCTTCGCGCCCATGTTCTCGAAGGGCTGGGGAAGCTCGACCTCCTTGCTGACGCTCACGCCGTCCTTGGTGACACGAGGTAAGCCGAAGGATCTCTGCACGATCACGTTGCGCCCGGTCGGACCCATCGTCACCTTGACGGCGTCCGCCAGTTTGGAAAGTCCTTCCAGGATCTGCTGTCGAGCTTCCTGGGAGAACATCATTTGCTTGGCCATAGCCGACTCCTTGTAGTGTTTTTCTCGATGGTCGAAACCGAGCTTACTTGTCCACAACAGCCAGGATGTCACCCTCGCGGAGAACGACGTATTGGTCGGTTACGAATTCGACCTCCGTGCCGCTGTACTTGCCGTAAAACACCTCATCACCGACGGACACGCTCATCTCGCCGCGCTGGCCGCTGTCGAGCAGCTTGCCGGGACCGACGGCGATCACGATGCCGCGCTGCGGCTTCTCGCGTACGCTGTCGGGGAGGATGATGCCCCCCGTGGTCTTCTCATCAGCCTCGACGGGTTCGACAAGTATGCGGTCCTCCATCGGGCGAAACTTGATCTTCTTTTTCGTAGCCGTTGCGGTTGCCATCGCGATTAGTTCTCCATTCTGTGCTGATCCAGGCCGGTGACGCTGCCCGGGCCTCTTGTTTCAATGTGTGTCACAACAACGATATTCGAGCCCCAAGCCCGCGCGGCATTCATGCGGGCTGAAATCTGCGGCCCGTGTCGTTCTAGTAATCCAGATCCTCGTCCATCCCCGGACCGGCTTCCTTGTCCTCTTCCGCCGGCTTCTCCGAGATGCAGACCTCGGTGCTGAGCAGCACGCGGGCAACACTGCTGCCGTTCTCCAGCGCCGAACGAACCACCTTCGTCGGATCAATCACGCCATCCTTCATCAGATCGGTGAACGTGTTGGTGTCCGCATTGAAGCCGAACGCTCCGCTCTTGGCGAGGACCTTGTGCATCACGACGCCCGGGTTATGCCCGGCGTTGGCGGCGATCTGCCGCAACGGCGCCGATAACGCCTTCCGTACGATCTCAACGCCCGTCTTCTCATCACCGGACAGTTTCAAACCATCCAGTGCGTCGGCGCATCGCACCAGCGCTACTCCGCCGCCCGGCACGATTCCCTCCTCGAGTGCTGCGCGGGTGGCGTGCAAGGCGTCCTCCATGCGAGCCTTTTTCTCCTTGAGTTCCGTTTCGCTCGCAGCCCCCACGCTGACCTCCGCGACACCG
>CAZJTP010000025.1:0-29830 GCA_964548955.1 uncultured Phycisphaeraceae bacterium | reverse complement strand
ATGCGGAGTAGGTAATCCTCCTTCAGGCAGGCCTGGAGTCGTTTCCCCTTGATGCGGGAGCTGACTCCGGGAGGCCGGAGCATATGCGGCACTGGAGGGGCAAGGAATATCGATCCGCTCGGTCCTGCGGCAAACGGAAGCGGATGGACCAATCCCGACCTCTGCCGGCGATCGTGACCGCTGGTATACGCTCTCCTTTCGGCTGGAACCGCATTCGTCCTGAGCAACCGTGTCCAGGACCGTGTCCAGGTGCCAGAGTAATGTCACAACCGATAACTCGACGGGTGTCCAAGTGTCTGAAAGACAAGGACTTGCGGCTTCAATCCCACTCGGGGCGACTGGATTCGAACCAGCGACCTCTTGACCCCCAGAATTGTCTCAAGCCGGGCACCAGCTCATCGTTAACCTCCGCGCTGGCCGGTACTGATGCAAGATCGGCGATCGTCAACGTGTCGAAGTTGTCTGGACAAGGCGTGGACAAACAGTAGACCGCAACGGACGCAGCGCCACCGTCCGGACCGAACTCAGATTCTTTCCACGCCGCCTGGCGCCGAGGGAGCACAAGGACATCGGTCCTCCGGCGCTGTTTTAGTTGACGAAGGGAGATCATCCTGGCGGGTCCGCGAAGCCGGGGTCACGAACTAGATGTAGGCGGATGTCGAGCTTGTCATTCCCAGCGGCGACGCTTCCGAATTGGTCTTTCAGGTCGCGGAAAACCGCTGTGTGCTCATTCAGATGGAGTACCTGGAGCTGAGGGTCGAGCCCTTGCAGCAGGTGTTGAAGCGCCGCCTGTGCAACCTCGGCGCGGCCGTACGCGACTATCAGGCGTGTGAAGCTGCCGTCCTGCTCGGTCTGATAGTCGCCCGCGATCCCGCACCTCTGCCCTTGCAGGTGGAGAATATCGCCTTCGCCAAGGGTGAAGACACTCTCCAACGAGTACGGGCCGCAGACGATGACCTCGGAGCCCGGCACCAGACCCTCAACCGGCAGAAGGTCTGACAAAGTCACGTGCCCATCATTCGGGATGTCGCCAATCGCCTGGTTGATCAACCTCGCCATTGCCGGAAGACATCGTTCCTCGCCGGAAGCATTGGTGACCTGGACGAAGTAGCGGTCTTTCTGGGCTGCGATCTGGTAACGGTTGCCGAAGTTCCGCCCGGCAACGCCCGCGACTGGTGTTCCCTGGCCGCGGAAACGCAGGTAGATGCCCCGCGCGGCCGTTGGGTCCTTCATCTCGTAGACGTCATAGGCCAGCGTGGCTTCCCCGTTGCTGTATCGCCGAACGATCACCTCTCGGAAGCCCATCTCCAGGAACAGCTCTGCCGCTCCGTCGATGTGGTTGAACAGGTCCGGGCCGACGAATCGCCGTGGCCGTTTCGATTCCGTCCACTCTGGACCGGGGCTTTCGAGACGGGCTTGAGCGAGGGGCGTCGCACTGGGCATGGGATCGACACCCAGAGGGGCTGTAGCCGGTGCGTCACCGCATCGACAGGCGATTTGCACGAAGACCGGCAGCAATATCAGCGTGTGTCTCGACAGTTGTTGCACGCGAGCGGTCCACGACATCCCGTTACACATGCCGCACCCGAACTTTAGCCGGATCGACAACGCCCAATCCGAGCCGTTCGGCGTAACGCAGATAGTCGGTGTACCGCGGGTGCTCGTTCACCTTGATTCCGATGTCCTTGCGCTTCTGCACCATCAGTTTGTGACACACCGAGTCGAGGGCAAACGGATCGGTCGCGAAGAATAGGGAATTGTAGTCGTACGTAAACTGGGCGGCCCCCATGGGCCCACCCTCGTATTGCCCGCGCAGTCCGTCGGTTACATTGAGCACCAGTTTGTCCCGTATCGCTGGGAACGCCAGCACCTCGGTGCACACGTCGAAGAACAGCGGAGTGTGCAGGCGATTCGTGTTGCAGATCGCTCCGTACCCCAGATTCTTGGTTGCCATCGAGATGCCGTTCCCGGTGTTCTTGAAGGCCAGCAGGTTGATGATCTTGGTCAGTCTCTGGGTCAGGAGCTTGCCGAAATAGGAGTGCTTGCCGTTGAAAACGTGTTGGTTTAGGTAGGGGAGGTCCTTGGGGCCCTCCACGTCCGCCCAGTAGTACGCCTCTCGGTCAAAGTTGGGGGCGCTGACGTGATTGCCGTGCTTGTCTCGCCAACGACTGTGGTCCGCGTTTTCGCTCTCCGGCAGGTCCTCGCACATGGTCTGCAGCCCCTCGATCTTGACGTCCGGGAAGCGCTCCGGCGTGAAGCCAGCCTCCTTGAGCATCAGATCGAAGCGGTCCCAGATGACGATGTTCTGCCTGGGCAAACCGTTGCTTGCCAGCCATGCAATGACAGCATCGACGACCTCAAGCCGAGTACTGATGATCCCTGGCCCGACCGGGTTGACCTTAATGCCGACAACGTCGTCCTTGGTGAACAGCAGCCTGAAGCTATTTGGCAGGTCCAGGCCCGTGAGTTCATTCAGTCCGCGCGAGAACATACGCTCCACCACGCTCTGGACGGCGCGGCCATCGGCCATGACCTCCGCGTCCTCGACGTGCACGACTTTGCCTGGAAACAGGCCTGGGAGCGAGTATCTGGTTCGGGCGGCTTTCATCGCGTCGCCGATATTGGTCTTCGGTCTCGGCGGAGGCGACGGCTGACTGGCTTGCTGGGCCCACAGGTGCGGCGTGCCCAGCAACACCCCCGTTCCAACGGCTCCCAGTTGCAGGAACTGTCTGCGGCTCACCGTGTGCGTTTCCGAGAAGCCATCTGTAGGATGGGAGTACATGCAACTCTCCTCGTAGATCAAAGTGTAGCCGCGGGGTGTCCCGGTGCGTTCCGGGCGCTGCAGCGCACCGCTCACGGTGTACTCTAAATCGTGCCTACCTTCTGTGCAAGACTATGTGTTGGCCCCCGCCCACCGGCGGCGGAGAGCTGTCGCGCGGGAGTAGTCTCGGCATAACGAGTTGCGGCGTCGTGCGGAGCCCGAGGGCCATTCGGTGGTATTTGTCGAGCGACTCGTCCTGGTCGGCCCCGAGATAGACACGCTTCCGATTCCGCGTCACGTAGTACTGTCCGGTGGGCTTGTGGAACGACAGGGGGATCGATACAGGTCGACTTCGAGACATGACACTACCTCCAAAAGTGTAGCCAGAAAAAGAGTAGTGCCACGTTTTTCGCGTCGGATGACGCCCGGGTAACCGTTCGTTAGTATTTTACTTGCAAGTGTGTATGATTCGGGGCGACTGGATTCGAACCAGCGACCTCTTGACCCCCAGTCAAGCGCGCTAACCGAGCTGCGCTACGCCCCGCTCGTTTTCGGCTCTGTTGTCAGGTTTTACCACGGAGCCGGCTACCGCTGTTGTTCATCGCCAGCGGGCCCACGACTTCTATCCCCCCGACCCACGTCTGACCGATGCCGATGGCCGACTACCATTGCCAGAGTTCTGTGGTCGTTCAGCGCGGCATTGTACCATTTCCGGCGACGAATGAAAGTCGCTTCCCACAAGGGTATGCATGACGCAGGGCAATCGCATCTTAATCGGGTTCTGGGGGACAAGCTGTTGTAGGTTACCGTTGCCGGGCGGAGCGGTTTGAGTTTTTGGGGCGTCGGTGGTCGATAATAGGATTCGGCATGCCTCGGAGAGGCCTCGTGGGCAACGGAAACCGTTGTTGAAAGGAGCGGCGACATGGACGTCAAAGCCCCGCAGGGCATGCTGTGCCTGTTTGACCAAGTCGAGGATCCCCGCATGGAGCGAAGCAAGCTCCACCGGCTGTCGGACATCCTCGTCATCACCCTCTGCGCCGTCATCTTTCGATTGGCTTCGGACCTTTCTGGAGCTTTCCTGCGGCATTCCGTCGCACGACACCTTCGGGCGGGTCTTCGTGTAGAGAACGGTTGAGAATGTTAGTGACAAACATGTGTCCCGGCTTGTGGGTGACGGCGAGGTCCGGTTTGGCCCGCATGATCGCCTCGGTCGGCGTGACCCCACAGGCCCAGAAAACCGGGATCTCGCCGGGGTGGATCGTTACGGCGTCACCGTAATCCGGGTGGTTCAGGTTGTTGATCCCGATTGCATTCGCGTCGCCGATATGCACCGGACCACCGTGAACGCGCGGGAACGCCGCCGTCACGCGTGAGGCAACACCCGCCTGTTCCTCGGTCATGGGTCGCATGGAGACGATCAACGGCCCGGCGAACGCTCCGACGGGTGTGCACGCGATGTCCGTTCGATACATCGGTACGTTGCGGTGTTGTTCAATATGTCGGACGGGCAAGCCGGCATCCAGCAACGCGGACTCGAATGTAAACGAACATCCGATCAAAAATGCGATACAATCGTCACCCCAATACGGCTCGATGGACGTCGGCGTATCCGCGCAAACACCGTCACGATACACACAGTAACGTGGCAGATCGGTGCGAAGATCCGCGCACGGTGCCGTTTTGATCGGTTCATACTGACCGGGTCGCGTGACCTCCAACACCGGACAAGGCTTGGGATTGCGCCGGCAGTATTCTTCAAAGTCACCGGCGACATCGGTGCTCAGGATGACGAGATTCACCTGGGTGTATTCCAACGCCATGCCGCTTGTCGGTCCGGTTAACGTCCCCGCGCGACATAACTCGCGAATCTGCCGTCCTGTCATGTGTGCGCGGTTTTGGCTGATCACAATGCCTCTCCGTTTGCGCGTAGCCCGTCAAGCGCACGGGCGATCTGCTGCGCCGAAAGGCCGGATAGCCTTGCGGTCAGGGCGACTGCCAGAAGGTTTTCGGCGAAAGGCGGATCAGCAGGTCCAGCCGTTTCCACGATGCCGTCCACATTCATACGCAACACCCCGCCGACAAGCCACGCCCCGCGGTCGACCGCCTGCCGCGATGAAACAAAAAAGGTCCGCCCCTGGTGCTTCCGGGCCAATGTCCGCAGGTGTTCGTCGTCAAACGGGAGGATGAGTGCGTCATCCGGCCGGTGGTTCATGAAGATGCGGCTTTTGATCCGGACGTATTCGGCAATCGACCGGTGACGGTCCAGATGCGCCGCATTGATGTTGAGCAGGATGGCGACGTCAGGCCGAAAGTGCACGACCGTCTCCAACTGGAAACTCGACACGGCCAAGGCGATGGGATGGTGCACCGGCTCGTCCAACAGCAATTCCGAGAGCGGCTGCCCGCGGTTGCCTCCGATGGTCAACGGCTGACCCGCCGAGCGGAACAATCGTTGCAGCAGCTCCACCGTCGTACGCTTCCCGATCGTGCCGGTCACGCCGATCAGTGGAGTCTTTGCGCCCGCCACGGCGCTGAGCTGAAAGGCGAGTTCCAGTTCGCTCATGACGGGGATGCCGCGACGATGCAACGCGCCAATAACGGCACTGTCTCCTGGCACGCCGGGACTGGCGACGATCAGATCACAGGCTTCGAGAAACTCAATGCTGTGTCCCCCGGACTCGACACCGGCTGCAACCATCCCCGGCGTAAGTGTCACCGGCCCTTCATCGGATATGCGCACATGGTGCCCGTGCCTTGTCAGCAATGTTACCGCCGCACGACCCGCCTCACCGTAGCCGAGGACGCCGACAAGCAGCGATTCGCCGCGCTCCAACGGCGAGGGCGCAAGCTGCCGGCGGATGTTCTCGAGCATGCGCAGACTGGCGGACAAGTCCAAGCCGTCGGTTGTCGCCTCGCATCGGTGAGTAACGCCGTCAACCGCGCCGCCGTCGCACACGATTCGCTCCAGATCGTCGGCGACGGTTTCGGCCGGTGGTAGCAGGTCACGGCCTGTAAGTACGGACAGTGCTCCCGCGAGCCCGTACGCCCCCCAGTTTGAGACGCCCGCGGCGATGCAGAAATCCGTCGAGACGACGCAGCCGGCCGTAGGTTCCAGCCGATCCGGTGCCGGGGGCGAGCTGAACCTCGCAGCCCGCAAATCGGCGAACACCTTTCCCATCCCAATCTCGTTGCCTCCGTCACCAACGCCTATGGTGGTCAAACCCCGCCGGCTACCCTCGATGAACAACTCGTCCAACGGCGCGGTCACATCGGTAACGTCGACGCCGCGCATGTTCCGGTACCGTCCGTCGACGCTACGACCGAGCCGTTCGATCGAGACGAGGTGCGTCGGTTGTGCACGGTCGAGGTAATCTTCAACGTCGACAATCGGGTTAAGACCCAGGGCGCGAAACAGCGGTGCGTTGAGCGAGTCTGTGATGTAATCCACATCAACGCCGAGCCTGCCCAGCGTCTCACCCATAACCTTCGCTCCGGGCGGGCCGTCGGTTTCACCTGCGCCGGCCTCAAGAACGTAGAACCCACTGACGATCGCTACGCGTCTGGCTAGACGCAGTGATTGAGCCGCCAACCGAAGCTGGTCCGCCACGACCAGACTGAAGATGTTCCGCCCACCAGGGTCGCTTGCAATCAGATTCTCAATCGATGTGATACGAGGGTTCATGGGTAAAACGTCAAAACGTCAGAATATCTAAACATTACAATCTCTGCGGTTTCTACATTTTGGCTTTTCCACGTTTCAATGTTTCCATTCCTACGATTCAGTCGATGTCGCTGTGCTTCCCCCATCCTCCACCACCGGGTGTTTCAATCGTCAGCCGGTCACCCGGGCAGACCATAACGTGGGCAATCGGCGGTAAGACTTCGACATCCTTCGAACTGGCGCGGCGCAGAAGGTTTCGTCCGCTCTTACCGCTCTTACCACCGGCCAATCCATACGGCGCAGTCGTACGACGTTGGCTGAGGATCGACACGTCCAGCGTTTCGAGAAACTCCAACTCGCGGATTACGCCGCATCCACCGCGATACCGTCCCGTACCGCCCGAGCCGCGGCGGATCTCAAAGCGGATCAGCCGGACGGGGACACGTGCTTCGAGCACTTCCGGATCGGTCAACCGCGTGTTGGTCATGTTCGTATGTACGGCGTCGGCGCCGTCAAAGCCGGGTCCCGCCCCCGCTCCGCCGCAGATCGTCTCGTAGTAGCCGAACCTGTCGTTGCCCATCAAAAGGTTGTTCATCGTACCCTGGCTCGCCGCGACTGTCTGAAGCGCACCGAATACGCAGTCAACGATTCGTTGGGACGTCTCCACGTTGCCGCCGACCATGGCCGGGCACTTACGTGGATCGGCTGATCCCGGCGGGTTGAGAAGACATTCCGGCAATATGATCTTGATCGGCGTGAGCACGCCGGCGTTGAGTGGAATGTCCTCATCGATCAGGCATCGCAGGCAGTAGAGAACGGCGCTGGTGACGATCGCCGGATTGGCATTGAGATTCCCCTTAAGAACCGGGCCGGTCCCCGAGAAATCAAGCGTCGCCCGATCCTCCCTAATGATCACCGCCAGGCGGATCGGCGATCCGTCGTCCAGAAAGTCCTCAAACCGGTGCACGCCGTCCGGGAGCCCGGTGAGCGCCTGCCGCATTTTGCGCTCCGCAGCCGTTTGAATATGTCGCATGTAACCGTGCACGACGTCGATACCGTATCGGGCGATCATGGCTTTTAGCTCGCGCACGCCGGTTTGATTGGCTGCCACCTGGGCGGCGATGTCGGCAAGGTTTTCGTCCGGTGTGCGTGACGGGTATAAGTGGCAGGGATCATCTTTGCCGCGCCCGGTCAACAATGCGTAAAGCCGCTCGTGCTGTGGCCTCCCGTCTTGAATCCATCGAAACGCCCGGATGACAACGCCCTCCTCGGCAAGCGAGGTCGAGTCGGGCGGCATCGATCCCGGTCTCGTGCCGCCGATCTCGGCATGGTGGGCCCGGCTGGCAACAAAAAACAGTAGATTCCGACCTTCCTCGTCGTGCACGGGTGTTATCACCGTGACATCGTTTAAGTGTGATCCGCTACGGTAGGGATCGTTGGTGATGTACACGTCGCCGGAAGCAAATTCGTCCACGTCCTCCCGCAGTGCCTTTATACAGTCACTCATGCCGCCCAGATGCACGGGGATGTGCGGTGCGTTTACGACAAGGTCGCCCTCCGGCCTGAAAACGGCGCACGAGAAATCCAGACGTTCCTTGACGTTGACCGACAGCGCCGTCCGCCGTAGCGTCGTTCCCATCTGCCGTGCCACCGAGACGAACTGGTTGTTGAACAGCTCGAGTTGAATCGGGTCCACCGTCATCGAGACGGTCTCATGTGCGGGAGCAGCCTCGGTGTCTGCCAAAACGATGTCACCAGTCCCGGTCACCGCCGCATCCCAGCCGGGCTCCACGACGATTGTACTGGTTTCCTCGATGACGATGGCCGGTCCGACGAAGCGATCTCCGGTGCTCAGCTCGCCGCGCAGATACAACGGGACGGTTCGGCGCCGGCCTTCGACCACCATTTCCGTTGTTCGGCGGACGGCGGGTTGCCGCGTGTTTTCGCCTTGCGGGCGAGTTTCGAGACGATCCGACCGGGCTGTCAGCTCAACCCGCACCACGCGGATTTCGACCAACCGCCCTTCGTGACAGTAGCCGTAAAGCTGACGGTGAAGCGTCTCGAACCGCTCCCTCGCCTGATCGATCGCATCGGCTGGTACGGTAATAAGCGTAGACTGGCCCGTGTAACACAGGTCCATCGTGCACACCGGCGGGGAGAGGCTTGAAGGATTGATCCCCTCGTCGATCAGCGAGCGCCGCAGCTCCTCCGTGATCGATTCAAACGCCGGTCGCAAAGCGGCTGCCGCTTGCGTATCGAGCATCTGGTTGACGCTTCTCTGTTCGATCCGCTTGACATCAGCTACGCCAATGCCGACGGCGCTCAGCACACCGGCGAACGGGCTGCACAACACCCGCGTCATCCCCAACATCCGGGCCATGGCGCAAGCATGTTGGGCACCTGCACCGCCAAAGGTAGTCAGCACGTACTCGCGAACGTCATAACCCTTCGCCATCGAGATGCGCTTGATGGCAGACGTCATGTTCGCGTTGGCGATCTTGATGAATCCTTCCGCCAGCTCGATCGGTCCCAACGTTGATCCTGTAACGGCGTTCACCTCTTCGCAAAGTGCGCTGAGCTTGCGCTCAACGGTCGCGCCATCGAGACGAAACGGGAAGTAGTCGGGCACAACGCGGCCCAATGCCACGTTCATGTCGGTTACGGTGAGCGGTCCGCCCCGGCCGTAGCAGGCGGGTCCCGGATCGGCACCGGCGCTTTGCGGTCCGACGGTGAGCTTCTGGCCGTCAAACGCGCAGATGCTTCCGCCGCCGGCCGCCACGGTTTCGACCGCCAGCATCGGCGCCATGATCCGCACACCGGCTTTGACCGTCTCATGCTGATATTCGAATTCATTCGGCGGTTCGTCGATGCGCGACACGTCCGTGCTTGTGCCGCCCATGTCGAACCCGATCGTTTTTACGAAACCCGCCCGGCGGGCGACATGCCTGCACCCGACAACCCCGCCGGCCGGTCCGCTCAGAACCGTGTCCTTCCCGCAAGCGCCGGCGGCGTCAACAAGTCCGCCACTGCTGGTCATCAGCTTCAATCTTGCTTCGGGCATCGACCGCCGCAAAGAGGCCACATAGGCTCGAATCACCGGGGCGAGATAGGCGTCGACCACCGTAGTGTCACCACGTGGCACCAGCTTTTCCAGTCGCGCCACCCGCGACGAGACCGACACCTGCGCAAAACCGACCGACTCCGCGACGCCGGCTACAATCCGCTCATGAACGGGATTCGTGTGTGCATGCAGCAGACAAACCGCCAGCGTTTCTATGCCCGACGCCTTGATCTCCTCAAGCTGCGTGCGTATCGCGACTTCGTCGGGCGCACGCAGGACCTCTCCAGCAGCGCTGAGACGCTCGTCGATTTCAATGACACGTGTCGTCAGCTCATCGCGTTTGCGGATGTTCAACTCGAACAGCTTGGGCCGGTCCTGATTCCCGATCTTGAGGATATCGGCGAAGCCCTTGGTGATGACCAGGGCCACCCTCGCACCCTTTCGTTCGAGCAGGGCGTTAGTCGCACGTGTAGTGCCCAACCGGACGTCGACGGGACCGATCGGTTCATTCAAGCCGATTCCCATCAGATAACGAATCGCCATGACCGGTGCCTCTTCGCCGTTGCGAAGCTCATAGGCACCGGTGCTCACCGTCACCGAACCCAGCGATGTTTCCAAAAAGAGTCGACCGGTCCGCGAATCGAATTCCGTAACGCGCCGCGAGCCGCGGGTTTTAACCCGCGCGGCCGACCGCGCGAGCTGAAGCTCCCGGCTCAGGGTAGGTGTTGTCGCAATGGAACCGAGAGGTGTTACGTGATAACCGGTCCAGAAATCGTCCGGGTCGCCGATTCGCCGACTGTCCTGAATGCACGTGGAGGTCGATCCGTGCTCGGCCACACCGCGGATGGCACCTGAACTGAGAAGCTTGAGCGTAACCACGCTACCGTCAGGCCGCCGAGCGACGACGTCCGTGAACGTTCCGCCAACGTCAATGAAGAATTGCCAAGTACTGGAAGGCATACACACTCAAAATGGCGAATTCAGAATCAACAGCGCATGATTCACTTCACCCTTCGCCATTCATCATTCGCCATTCGCAATTCGCTATTATCTTCTACCGTGACATTGCTTGTACTTCTTGCCGCTGCCGCACGGACACGGAGCGTTACGGCCCACCTTCGGTTTATCGCGGCGGATTGTCTCGACCTTGCCATCGACATTCTGCGCCCGCATGGCGGCTGCTTGATCGGCGCTCGCGCCCACGAAACCCGTGCCGGTGGAGTCGGCATGGCGGAACGACATCCGCGCCGTTCGCCTTGCCCGATCCGCCGGCCCCGCCTCTTCGTCCGGCTGCGTCATCACCTTAACCTTGAAGACGATGTCCGTAACACGATCCGCGATCCTCGCCCACATTTGGGCGAACAGATCGCGACCCTCGATCGCAAACTGGCTTTGTGGGTGGGTTTGATCACCACCCAGTGGTCGCTGCATGATCGCGCTTTTGAGATGATCCATCTCGAGAAGGTGATCCTTCCATGCTTGATCGTAAAGACGCAGCAGGACGAACTGCTCGAGACGGGTCAGCTCCCACCGCAGCATCTCCCGTCCCTGAACAAGTACCGCATCTCGGACAATTGGGGAAAGATCGGGTTCATCGTCCCGCTCGTCGTCCCCGATCATTTGCTCGAAACGGCGCGGGTTCCATGCGGGTCCGAAACGTTCCTTCGCCCATTTGACGGCCGCCTCGCGGTCCTTGCCGGCGATGTTCTCGTCGATCTCCTGCTCGAGCCGCCCATTGGAGAACTCCCGGCTCAGCGAAGTCAGCATCTCGCGAAGAGTGTCAACCGATTGTCCCTGCACGTTGTCGAGGGACCACCCGAGGTTGTACTTGCGGTTCACCCACTGCACGACCATTTCGGCGGCGGCCGCGTGGTCGGTTCCCTCCTGGCCAAACGCAAGCTCCAGACACCACTCGACCGGGTAGCAGATTTCTCGTTCCCGGTACGCATCGCGCACACGACCATGGAGGAGCTCGGCGATCTCGTCCTTCGGTGTCTCGATTAGTTCGTCGATATCTACCTTGATGTTGAATTTGCCTCGGGCCCATTCACCGAGCGCCCGGTGGGGGTAGTGGCGATCGAGGTACACCGCGATGCCGTCCAAGTTGGCACTGTCGTAGAGTGTGTCCGCCGCCTCACACAGTACGTCTTCGATCTCGCTCACCTCCATCTTGCGCAACTGGTTTTGCGTCATGGAGACCTTGAACATGCGCTGCGCCCACTGGAGCAACCCGCCCACATCCCACTGTTTGGGCGGCTCCTCCAGGTCAATGTATTCACCGAGCGAGGTACGAATCTGATCTCTGGCCTCGTCTTTCGCCTTTTGACGAATGCTCTGACGGGCCGTTTCGAGGTCCTCGTCGTTGATATTGTCCTCGTCAATCGTCAAGTCCAGATTGGTCCGACACCACTCGACGATGCACGTGCGGTGGTAGTTGCCGCTGAGGTATTGATCGAGCGTCGTTTCAATGGCATTATTGGTGGTCGCAAAGATCAGTCCGGGAAGGTCGCGCTCCTCCAGGATGCGCTGGCGCGCCGAGTAGAACTCCCTGCGTTGGAAATCCATCGGCTCGTCCCATTCGAGCAGATGCTTACGCGTCGAGAAGTTGCGCTCCTCCACCTTCCGTTGCGCCCGCTCGATGCCTTTGGTCAGGCGTTTGTCCTCCAGACTGGTGCCGTCGGTGAAGCCGAGCTTCTCCATCATTTTGAGCATCCAGTCCGGCATGAACAGCTTCAATAGATCGTCTTGAAGCGAAAGGGAAAACCGCGATGAGCCGGGGTCGCCCTGCCGGCCGGATCGACCACGGAGCTGGTTGTCGATCCGCCGCGCCTCGTGACGCTCCGTCCCGATGATGTGCAAACCGCACGGTACAAGGATCGAACAGACGCCGCGGCCCAGTGCCGGAAACCGCGGGTCCAGCTTTGGCTTGAAGCAGTGCGCGCAGTTGGTTTCGGGGTCATATTCGTCGCAGTGGATGCAGCATTTGGTCACGCCGGTGGGGTACAGAGCGCTCGGGACAGCGCCTTGGGGCAGCTTTTCCGGAACCTTGCACGTTGCGTAGACGACATCGGGGCCGAGCTTGATGTCCGTCCCACGACCGGCCATGTTCGTTGCAATCGTGACGTTCCCCCGCGGCGTCTTGTCGCCGCCCTTCGCGGGGATGGAGCAATATCCCGCCTTGGCTACGATATCCGCCTCGCGGGCGTGGTTCTTGGCGTTGAGGACCTCATGCTCGATGCCGTACCGCTGGGTCAGCAGCCTTGAGAGCTTCTCGGAGTTTTCGACGCTGGTGGTGCCGACGAGGATCGGCCGGCCTCGCGCCAGATCACCTACGACATCGTCGTAAGTCTCGAGCAGCAGACTTGTCACAGCTTTGTCATTCAACTCAGCGGTGTTGAACCGCCGCAGGGCTTCATCGATCCTACCGGGGTCCTCGCCCCGTTCAACCAGAATCGGTCTCATCGCCGTGAGCACATCGGCGAGAAGGAAGGGATCCGCCGGCCGGCCCCGGCGATGCACCTCGTGGATCTCTTCGACGATCTGGCTGTATTTCTGCTCGACGTCGCGATACATCTTGTCGTTATGGTCAACCCGATTGACCGGCCGGTTCGTCGGGATCTCAACGACATCTAGCTTGTAAATCTTGTCGAACTCCGTCGCTTCGGTCAGCGCGGTGCCCGTCATGCCCGCACGGAGCGGGTAGAGTTTAATGAAGTTCTGGATCGTGATCGTCGCGAGGGTTTGCGTCTCCTCTTTGACCGTCACGCGTTCCTTGGCTTCGACCGCCTGATGAAGACCGTCCGACCACTGACGCCCGTGCATCAGACGCCCCGTGAACGGATCGACGATAATTATCAGACCGTCCTGAACCACGTAGTCCGTGTCCCGGAGATAGACCTTTTGAGCCCGCAGCGCGTTTTCGATCAGGTGAGGCCACTCCATATTGGCACCGCTGTACAGGCTGCCGATGTCGAGAAGCTCCTGCGCGATGGTCACGCCATCATGCGTGAGTGCCGCCTGCTTCCGTTCCGTTTGTACGATGAAATAGCGACGATACTGTTCAGATGCCGGGAGTCTCAGAATCTCGTTCTCGTAAATCTGGATGGCCTCGACCTGATCGTCGGTTAGGAAGTCCGGCCCCAGGGCAAGTTTGGGCTTCTCCTCCGATTCGGCGGTTTTCTCGTTATCCCCTTCGACCGCCGCGGGCTTGCGGTCATCCATCGGCCCGCGTACTTGTTTCTCCTTGTAGCCGAGGATGTTCATCGCATCCTCCAGCTTAGGGATGTTGTGCGTATCACCGTCGAACTTCGCGACGGTCGTCATCACCTTGCGATCCCATACCACCTGGCGTCGGACGAGCTCCTCCGCCACTCTGGAGGCTCGCGGGTAGCGCGTGACATCGCCGTAAGCGGGCCCGGAGATGATCAGCGGCGTCCGGGCTTCGTCGATCAGAATCGAGTCGACCTCGTCGACGATGACGTAATCGAGCCGCCCTTGAACCTGCTCCTCCAACCGTGTCTTCATGTTGTCACGCAGGTAGTCGAACCCGAACTCGCTGTTCGTGCCGTAGCTGATGTCGCACTCGTAGGCGCGATGACGAATCCCCTCCCTGCCGCCCGGGTCCACCATCGCCTGAATGCACCCGACGGTAATGTCGACCAGCTCGAAGATCGGCGCCGCAAATTCCGAGTCACGCTTCACCAGATAGTCGTTGACCGTGATGATGTGGACCTTGCGCCCGCAAAGCACGTTGACGAACGCAGCCAGGTGGCAGACGATCGTCTTACCCTCGCCGGTCTTCATCTCGGCGATTCTTCCTTCGTACAAGACGCGACCGCCGACGAGCTGGCAGTCGAAATGGCGGTGATTCTGGGCCCGGCGGGATGCCTCACGCAGCACCGCGAAGGCCTCTCTCATGATACCCGCCTGATCCAGCTCCTCAATGATTTTTGCGTTTCGCTTGCGATACTCCTCGCGGTAGTACTCCTCGAGTCGATGGGCGGCATCGAGAGACTGCCACCACCGCTGCAGCGGTTGCATGATCTCCTTCGTTTGGGTCCGCAAACGGTCGGTGCGCTCACGAAGATCCCCGCTCAGCTCGAGGCGAATCCCGCGGCGCAACGAGTATTGATCTTCTTCAGGTGCATCGGCGACACTCGCCTCAGCAACGCGCTGCGCAAACCGTTCGTCGAAGTCGCCGCGCACTTCGTCTTCTATTTCATTCGTCGGGCCGGTCCGCCGCTGGTAGACCTTCAACATGCGGTCGTTGCGCGTCCCGAAGATCTTCCGTGGCAATCCCTTGACACCACTGATCAGCGCCGCGCTTACCTCCATGACGGACATCGTGAATCCCCGGTATGTTTGTTTGAGAGTGACTTAGCAATCAAGATGTAAAAGAACGCAAACGTCGGAGGTGACTTGCGAAGAGCTACGGGCCGTACAGACCGCCGATCCGTGAGACGGCCACTTCGCGTGAATGACAGACTTGGGCGACAAACGCCAGAATCGGAAGCAGCCTGACACGATAACCGGCTGCGGTTACTGCGGTGAAGGCTACGCACGGCGTGGCGATTGGCTCTATGCAGGCGGTCGGCATCACCAACCGCACACCATGCGAGACTGAGTATCCAGTGATTCTCGCCTTTCGCGGTTCACCTCCATGTGTGAACACAACGATCGAAGCCAGGACCGCGACTCCTATGCGGGCCGCGCCACGTACAGCCCACAGGGGATTGGGTCCATTCTGGGGTTCGCAAGGGTGCATCACAGGGATTATACCGCTGACGTTGCGGGAACAAAAGGAAACGGCCCCGGCCAATTCGTCAAAATCGGTCGGGGCCGGCGTTTCTTTCAAGACGTTCTGCAAACTCGGCTACAGTGCCCGCCTCCGGCGCGTCGCCCTCATCGCTGTCAGGCCCAGCAGTGATGCGAACAGGGTTCCTATCATGCCGAAGCCGCAGAGCCGCATCCCAGGACGCTGATCGGCACTGTTGGGGATCTCTCCGTCCCCGTCCGGAATCTGCTGTCCTGGCGGCTCTTCACCGTCGGCAGGGGGAGCAACCCGGGCCGTAACCAGGATTGTTTCCGGTCCAGCCCGGTTCACGCCGCCGCGCCCATCGGAGACCTCCAACTCGACCGTGTAATTGCCGGGCTCAGAGAAGAGCTTGGTGATCACGGGGCCGACGAGTATGTCCATTGCCGCGCCGCCGGACATGAAATCCCAGCGGAACTCGAGCGGATCGCCGTTGGGATCGAACGAGTTCCGGCCGTCGAAAGTCAACGTGATGGGTGCAGTGCCGGACCGCGGTCCCGTCGCGATGAACGCCAGCGGAGGCAAGTTACCGGCAGCGTCCTCGACGGCCACCACTTGAGTTGCGTCGGTGGATGCATTGCCCTCGTCTCGGACTCTGAGCCGCACCAACCAGCCATTGGCGTTGGGCCGATCATAAACATGCGTCATCACGGCACCGCTTCCCGTGGCACCGTCACCAAAAGACCAGCTATACTTGAGTTTGCTGTTGTCCCCATCCGGGTCATTCGAACCGCTGGCGTTGAAGGTAAACACCGTGGTACGGGCGAATCCACTCGATGGATTCACTGTGAAGAACGCGGACGGCGGAACGTTTTCCTCCTCCGGCGGTTCGGGTCCCACTGTGCCGCTGCTGATGATCACTGTCTGCGACATGCTATTCGTATTGGGCGGATCCTCGTCATCGGCAACGGTCAGCGTGATCGTATACGTGCCGGCCTGCGTATAGGTGTGGGTGGCCGTCACACCCGAACTCGTCGCCGTACCATCGTCCCACTCCCAAACGTACGATGCGGGCGGGCCGCCAAGGGGACGGTCAAACGAAAGCGATCCATCCACGGTGAACTCCTCGCCGAGGACAGGTTCCGGCGGATCGATCGTGAAGATCGCCCTGGGATCGGATGACCCGACCGTGGCCTCACTGACGGTCACGGTCACCGGGCCCCACGCAGCCTCACCGCCCTGGCCGTCGCGAACGATGGCCATGGTCGCGAACGTTCCACTCGTCTCGCCCGACGGGAGCACGTAAGTGTGAGGGACGCTTCCATCCGTCGCGCCGCTCGCACCGGTGGTGGGCAGGATCTCATTGGATGTCCCGTCGCCCCAAATCCACTCCACGGTCAACGTATTACCATCCGGGTCATACGAAGCCTTGGCATTGAAGACCACCTCGAACGGATCGGGTCCCTGTAGTGCGGTATGCGTGATGACCGGCACCGGATCGGTGTTCCCGACTCGAATGCTGACGGTGTCGGTGTCCTGCTTCCCGCCCTCATCGATCACGGTCAACGTGGCGACGAACGTGCACGGGTTGACGCTCGTGCACGGAGTTCCATCCTTACGGTTCCGGTAGAAATGGGTGATGTTTTGGAAGTCGGTTCCGACGGCCAACGCGTTGTTTGCCGTGTCGCCATCGCCGAAATCCCACGTGTAAATCAATAGGTTGGACGGCGTCTCGGTGTCGCTCGACTGCGCCCCGCTGAACTGCACGTCGAGCGGAGCAGATCCGCTCGTCGGCGTCGCGGTGACCACCGCGCGCGGTGAGTTGTTGGTAACTTCGATGTCGACCGCCGCTTCACCAAACCGGCCGTTGTTGGGATTGGTCACCCGCAGGATCGTGGTGAAACTGCCGGGGATCTTGAACTCGTACTCAACGCGGGCGCCGGACGCCGTCGCGCTGCCATAGCCGAAATTCCACAGATACGTGAGAGCTTCGCCGTTCGGGTCGAACGAGCCACGCCCGTCGAACGTCACCCGCAACGGCGGGTTGCCTGCGAGTGGTGCCGCGATGATGACGGCCGTCGGATCTGCTTTTACCTTCCCGTTGACAACGGTAACGGCTCTACTTACCGCCGTGATACCGGTCGTTGTAAACGTGAACGTATCGCCCAGCGCGAAAGGCACACTGCCCTGATTGATTGTGAACGTAACCGCGTCTCCGTCGGAGGTGTAGGGAACGCCCGTGAACGCGGGTGGATACGGGTCATCCTCCGGATGATCCTCATTGAGCACCGGTTGTGTCAGGTTGCTGTTGACGCGCCACTGTAGGCCGTCGATGTCGACGCACTCGGCCATCCAGGCCTCAAGGCGGGCCGCGCGGCCGGCAGTGTTCACGTCAGTGAGAACCAACGAACCTGTTCCCTGGTTGTTGCGCCCCGCTGCCGGTGTCGTCGCGGGAGACTCCGTACCGTCCGCGCCGGTCCCCGGGATCAGCTCCGCGAAAAAGACGTATCGACCGTTGGAAACCGCGCCGATGTTCCAATTCCTGCTCAGGTCGTTCGTGCCCGGCGTGGTCTTCTTCCACTCATTACCAATGAGGCTGGCGCCACCGGAACCAATGGTTACATCGTACTTGCAGAACTCACCCGTCGTACAATCGGCGTCATCGGTGCACGGCATGCCGCTCGTGCTGCAGAATTTCTGATCTTCCATGTAGTAGAGACCAATCGTTGTTCCGCCGAATACGTCGGTTGCTTCGAAACGCACCTGGTATGTTGAGCCTACCGACTCACCACCGGGTGGATCGATGAACCGGAAACTGGGGACACTCGTGGGAACCCAGGTGATCGTTAGCTGTATGTTACCGCTACCGTCCGGGACGATGTCCTGAATGTCCATCCCGGTCCAACTGTTCTGCGTGTACCAGGTTGCCGACGGGTTGGTCCGAAAGTTGAAACGAGGCGCGCAGGCTCCACTGGGACAATCGTCGTCTTTCGTACAGCGACGGCCATCGCTGCAACTCAGAGGTCCGGGCCAAGGATCACCCGGGTCGCCACGGTCGTCGCAGGCCTCAAGTTCGGCAAGCCCGTCGGCTTGAACGATCAGGTACGTCGGTCGCGTGCCCGAGCGCTGCTGCGCGGGTAGTGCATCCGGGTTGGACACGGCACCCTTGCAATACCCGCCAACACACGGGAACCCCGCCGGACAGTCGGCATTTGTCTCACATGTTGGAGTGATGTCAGTGTGTAGAAGGAGCATGCCGTCGCCCGGCATGCGCTCATCGAACCCGGATCCAGCCGACCAGAAGTAGTACCGCTCCCCGGGTCGGTTCTCATTCTCGAGGTAGTAGTAACTGTCGTCGCGGTAGAACTCAGCCCGCGGCAGTGTCAGCACGGACTCGACACCGGGAGTAAGAACCATCGTCAGATTTACCGGTTTGATCCACTCGGTACCCGGTTTCTCCTTCAGAATCGGAGCCGGATGGACCAAGCCGCCATCCGCCATGATATCCCAGTAGGCGACCGGGCAGTTTTCAATCGTTCCAGACTGAAAGACATCATAATCGTACAGATCGGGGAAACCCTCCCACGTGTGCAGCCATTGATGGGCTGCATACGCGGTCTGATAATTTCCCGATGGGATAGTAAGACTGCATGATGGAACGTCGATCCCGCGCACCAGGTCATGGAAGAGAATGTTCCAACTGAGCTGAGCCCCCGTCTGCGGAAAACCGGTGCCGGCGTAACTGGGATCGTTCAGACCGTCCTCGTTGTGAACCGGGAACAGATCCGACCCGATCGTGTGGTAGGCACAGCGAAGGTGAACGTTCTCAGGCAAGAGCACAATGCCCGAGCAGACACCACTTGGCGATATGGAGTCCTGATTGGGGTCGCCGGTTATATATGCAGGAGGTACGGGGACACTATGAGCATCTCCCCCGCCGAGGTAATCGAGGGTCACCGTATCCACGAAGTCATCGAAATCGATCATGTCATCGAGAATCTCGATGCAATCCTCCACGAGGCGTTGACGTCCAGGCGCCGAATAGTTCTCCGTCCCGGGATATGTGATCGTACCCTGGTCCACCAAACCGTCGAGATTGTGATCCTTGACGGTCAGCAACTCTAACGAGAGCACATTGCCCGCGTCATACCCCAGGTTGCCGTGAACATGGGTTGCATAGGGGCCCGCCGCAGGGATTATGCCGTCTGGACCACTACTTGTATTCGGATTATTGTCGCCCAAGTCCTGGCCCCATATGTGGTTGAGAAACGGCGAGGTGATTTCGCCCAACCGCCCGTCGCCCGTCTGGTGGTATTTTGACGAAGGCAGATCGTTAAACTCGACCGGGCCGTCGTACAGGATTAGCAGATTACCCAAGCCGTTGATTTCCTCTGGCAGAATGCGGTGGTTACACGCGTCCTCGAACGTTGTGATCTCGTCACCCCATACTTCAAACTCAACCAATCGGTCGATAGCATCGCTGCAACCGATCCAACCCGTTCCGTCTCCATGCGTTCCACCATGACTTGCGTTGAAAAACCGCCGAATAATCCGGTTGCTTTGGTTCTCGTCCGGCTCTGCGGGCACAAAGAACTCCAACATAGGGATATTCGGATCCCATTGCGGCGGGTCGGTCCCGTACCAGTCCCGCCACATTTGCGCATACCATGGCGGTTCGGGTGAAACGCCGGCGATTCCCACGGATTGCAGCTTGGTGGACCCACGGTCCCGCCACCAGTCCGGTGGGTCGTACTGGACATGCTCGCCCGCCACGCAGACACTGAACAAGTTGCCCCCAAGGTTCAGGCAAGGACTTCCGTCCGCACATTTGCATAACCCGGGAAGCTTATACAGTGGATCGTGCCTTCCATAGATCTGTCGCGCGTCTTGCTGAGCAATCACCAAGTTGGGGTCTCCAGGGTAGTTGTCGCGGATATACGTATCACTCACCCGGACCCAATCCTGTTGAGAGGGGCTCCACATTCGCAGGTAGTTCTCGAACGGCTCGACGATATCGAGCTCGCCGTTGTCATTGACATCGTGGAACTCGCAACGGTTGAAGGCGAGATCGGTGAGAGTTGTAGCGTACAAAGTGCATGGGGTACGCCCATGGCACTCACCATCCCCATCCACAAGACTCTCATCGACACACTCGAAGTTGTCGTATTGGGGGCCGGGACCGGGCATACCCGCGATTTCACACTCGTCCGGGATGCCATTCCCAACGGGGTCTGGACCGCATTCCGTATCGCTTAGCTCCACATACGGAAGCTCGTCGCGACTCGTGCCGCATACGCCGGGGTGCTCGTTGAGCCATCCCGTCATCAGGCACGCCTGCGACGTGCAGCTTATGTCACAAGAATCCGGAACAAGATTACCATTGCAGTCGACGATCTCCCCGTACGGTCCTTCCCAACGGGTCGGAAGGCAATAACCTGCCGCAGGGTACTGTTCGCAGCCCTCGTTTCCCGGCCCGGCAGGACAGCAGTCCGGGTTGCCGTCATTGTCGTCGTCGGACAAATACAGACAGTTGTCGGGATTGTCAGCCGCACCGTCTTGGTTCAGGTCGGTCCAAGGGCCGTCGAGGTCGGGCATCCCGTCCCCGTTCCAGTCCATCAAGTTTGTGGCTTCATCCAGACCGTCCCACCGTCCGTCCCCGTCCATGTCGATGAACCGTTCGCCCGGCATCCAGACCGGGAAGCCGGTTGTCCGGTTGAAGTCGTGACCACCCAGGGCGTAGGGGGGGTTGCCTTGTGGAGAGAACGGACCATCATCGTTGCCGCCCGGATCGCCGTTTATGTCAACAGTGACCATTGCGCGGAAGTTGTAGAACTCTTCCTGTCGACCATCTCCACCGTACCCGGGAGGCAGTTCCGGGAAATCTGGAGGATCTACACTCGGCGAATTGATGCGCCACGGAACGCTGATCCAGTCAGTAACCCTCCCGCTGATGGTGACATCGCCGTAGCTGATCTCCTTCCAATACTCGGCAAACGACCCGATGTCGTTGTCCGTCTTGTCGAAGTACTGCCTCCGAATGCTCTCGACCGAGGGGTAATCGGGGACGCAGTAGCCCACCAACCGGCTGCAAACGAAGGTCATACCTTCAGCTTCGCTCACATTTTCGCAGTCGTTGTCGTCGTCGCAGAACGTGACGCAAACACCGTACGTAATTCCGCTAGGGCCCCCCACCGTGCATTCGTAGTCATAAGGTCGGTCGGGGCACCACGGTACTCCCAGGTCATCCGGGTCCGGGACGCAAGGCAGGTTGTACTCCTTTGGCGAGGTGGCCAGGATGACCAGGAACTGCCGCTCACCCGCAAGGGCGGGCTCGGCCGAAAGGAAGACAAAAGCCGAAAAGGCCACGCACGCAAGCGCCATCCATCTTGCCGTCCGAGTCCATTGTTTGTGCAATCTCATCTGGTAACCACTCCCGTTGGAGACCGTTGGCTTCGTTGCATCAAAAGCAACGAGCCGTCAGATCAAAACAACCAAGCGCCGACAAGCCGATGGCGCGAGACTGCACCCGGTCACGTCGCGCTGCGACGCTGCGATGCGGGAATCGTGCAAAAGATCGCGCACACCATCGACTGGTGGGCGAAGCCCTAGTGCTCGCCGTAAGCAACTAGGCACCGGCTCTCGCTTTCAACAGCTCCTCTCGAAACGCTCCATCGCACAAAGGCGCACGGAACGTCGAAACCTCGTCCCGATGGCAATCGTATCGCCCGGAATAAGTGTCTGTCAACTGAACTGTCCTGCTGCGGGCGCAAGGGCTTGGTAGGCTGTAATTATCGGGAGCAAAGGGACTTGCGACCGGCGCCTCGCCCCTTCAAGGGCTGAGGGCTTACCACCGCTCCACTCATGTTCGAGGGAAAGACCGCCCGCACACAAGGTAAGATTACCGGGCAACCGAGCCGTAGATCAGATACGCTTCGCCGCCGTTCTGCACGCCGACTCCGGTGTTGGGGTCGCGTCGCGGGTCGGCCAGAGTCGAGCCGATCAGAATGTCGGCGCGACCGTCACCGTCCACGTCGCCCGCAGAAGCCAATCCGTACGAACGACCCCGCCCCGCTTTGCCTGAAATGCCGCCGGCGTTGGAGTCCCCGGCATCCCCGCCGCCGAGACGATCCCCCTCGCTGCGCCCGACGATCATAAAACCGCGGAGCTGATTCGTGCCGAGTTGATCGATGCTGATGGTCATGTCGACGCTGGAACACACCTCGCCCGGATCGCAGTCCGTGATCGTATCACATGCCTTGCCGCTGTCACTGCACGTTCGAACCTCGTCGAGCCGGTTGCGACCGTAGACCAGATAGACAATGCCTGCGCTCTGCAGGTTGTCTAACGTATCGACAATCCCGTCAGACCGATTGGCCGCACCGCTCACGTCGTCCTGGATACCGTTGAAGTCGAGGTCCAACCCAGGTTCGGTGAGCGAATCGTCGCTGTCGTTCGGGTCCAGGTCGAACCGTGGCGACGCGTTCGGCGCGGCGATCAGCAGATCGTTGAGCCCGTCACCGTCCACATCCCCGGCGTTGGCCACGTTGAACCCGAACAGCCCGCCGCTGTCACGCGCGTTACCCGTGATTCGCACAGCCACAGGCCCGCCATCCGTCGTGCGACTTACCGAGAGCAGATCGTCCACGCTGATTCCGTTCGATCCGCTTACAATGCCCGGGTCCCCGAAAAGTATGATGACCTCGCCGACGCCCACCGAGGCGTTCGGGCTGCCGATCACCAGGTCGGGAACGCCGTCATCATTGAAGTCAAATCCGGTCGCCAGACTTGATCCGAGCGCGTCCGCGGTTCCGTCCGTCACAACGAGCATTCCATCAAGCCGCTCCGCATTACTGGGAGCCAGTTCCAACTTGCTGAGTACGAAGTGTCCCTCCAGGGCCGAGCCGCCCTGGCGCCGGTAGGCGATATACACCCGTCCCTGCCCGCCGCCGGCCGATGGGGCGCCCACGGCGAAATCGTTGAGGCCATCACCGTTAAAGTCGTCAATACCGAGCACTATCTGAATGTTGTCGCCTGTGTCGCCGGTGATGCGCAGCGCACCCACTATCTCGGCGCGGTCGTCACCACAGTGGCTCGCAAAACCGATTGTGTATTGGTGTGGCGTGGGAGGCGTTTCGCCGTCGAGGAATACGGTGTCAGGTCCCCAGAACGTCCGATTGTTGGCAAGGAAGGCAACGCCTGCGTTCGACACGTCGATGGAGAGGCCGTCTACGTACGCGGTGAACGCCGTACGGTTCGGCGCGCTGATAAGCAGGTCGCCGCGACCGCCGTCACCGAGGACGTTGCTCGCCGAAATCGACGTCCCGAATCCATCCCCTTCATCCGGGCCGATCAGCCGTGCACCGAAAGGCTCGAGCGGCTCGGCGGTCGCTGGATAGAAACCGGACCCCGCAAAGAGCCAGGTCGCATCATCAGGACACCCGGTAAACTCATACTGCGTCGGGCATAACTCCTCCGCCGGCTGACCCGTATACAACTCAAACCCCAGTTGTTCCCACAGTGGCGGCGCTAGTTGGTCCCAAAATCCTACCGACGGTCCGATGATCGTGTCATCAACGCCATCAGTACCCTCGACACACCTGTCTACGGTCCCGGCCTGCGAATCACCGGCCTCGAAGCGCCACTGATCGTCCAGTGCCAAGCTGATGTCTCCAGGCTCTACGGTCACGTCGGAGAACTGGCGCCCCACGACATCCAGGGCGATTACCGGAACATCGCCGGTCGGATCGGCCAGGATCGAGTTGGTGCTGCTAAGGATCACGACGCCGCCACTGAGAAACACGCTCTCTCTCTCTAATGGCCCGATGTCGGGACTGATGATATCGGGCTCCAACGCCGCTGAATTGGTGCGCGGGAATCCGAAGGCGAGTTCATCTTTGCCGTCATCGTCCGCGTCGGGAATCAGTGCGATCGTTGCCAGCCCGTCCGTGTCGTTCGAATCACTTATCGTGCGAACTCCGGTTAAGGTCACACCGCGCAGCGAGCTCGAGCCGACGGAGTTGAGACTGAACTCACCTGTAATGCTAACGCCGCCGGAAGCGCCGTAAATGATGTACGCCTCGCCAGGTCCTACGCCTGACGGATTCACGAAGAACGGCTTGCCGTAGCGTGAACCGATCACGAAGTCGTCGACATTGTCGTCATCGAGATCACCGGCCGCGGTCAGCGAGCCGCCTGCATTGTCCTCAAAGTTGACGCCGCCGAAGATCGCGCCCGCAAACGCCGGGTCGTCGTCGGTCAACGAGCCCAGCCACAGAATCGGCGGTACCGTCGAGACGCGGACGAATTCTGCGGCGGTGGCCGACAGCTTCGTACCGTCAATGAACTCGAGTCGCACGGTGATCTCAAACAAACCGGACGTGCTGCTGGAAAACATCACCGATCGCGTGCTCATTGCAGCGTCGGTCTCGATCGGAATCTCGGCGCCGGTTGCAACGCCGGCGGTGACTTTCCTGGCAAACACATCGACGGTACCCGACGAAGCGGGAGCGTTGGTGGTCCAAGCCACCGTTACATCCGTCGAGGGCGCGACCGGCAGCGGGCTGTCCGGCTCATTAACCGTCAACGTGGGATTCCGGACCACTATGACCTTCCCGGTTGCATAGTAGGTCACCATCGGGCTGGTCCCGCCGATGGTGCGAATCGTCGCCCCAATGTACCAGGTGCCCTCCGGAAGGTCGGTCGGGAGGGGATAGGACGTGGTCGAAGCCGGCAAGTTCTCAACTATGGTCGCCCGAAAACCGTTGCCCACCTGTGAATCATTGTCATAAAACAATTCGATCTCACCGGTGGCACCCGGTTCGAGGATCGCCGCGGCAAACTGAAGCGTGTAGGCCTGATTCCGAAACAGCTCCGCGTCATTGGAGCCCGGAGCTGTGAACACCAGATTGGGCTGGTTGAGGTCCGAGTCACTCAAGACGCGAATAATCGGTCCCGATTGAGAGTCGTTCGGGATCGTCACGATCCGGTCCGTATCGCCCTCGGAAACCGTTGTTTCGATCGAAAAGCCGCTGTCGGTCGCTGAGATTCCCAGCTCGTAATCGCCGGAAGCGAAACCGGTGGTGTCCAGTGTGGCGGACCCAAAGTTACCGGAGCCCACTTCGATTCTGGTGCCAAGCTGGTCCGGCGGGCTATCTCGCGAATCCGTCGCACTCAGATAAAACAGACGCCACTGAACATCACCCTCGGGGTCCCCCGCGTCGAATGACACGAAAACCTCCGCACCCGCAAAGACTGGGGTGACTGCGTCAGTGGGTTGCACAAAGTACGGATCGGGCGACCCTTCAACCTGAATGATCCCTTCGCTTTCAGCCGTCAGTTCTTCATCGTTCACGACCATGATGATTCCGACGCGGTAGAAGCCGACGCCGGCCGCTGCAGGGTCGAATTCGAACCTGGTGTCACCTCCCGTGGCCGGGAGAGTGGCGGCTACGATGACGGGGGCGCCTATCGGGATAGCACCGGGATTATTGTCAGCCACGGGTACGTAGAATCCCAAGATCGACTCTGGGCTACCGCTCACGGAGTACGTGACCGAAAGCGGTGGATCCAGCGAGGAAAGGCTGAAGTTCGTCGTGATATTGACGATCTTGCCGCTCACACCCCCCGTACCGTCCGAGGTGTTGTCGTTGTCCGTGCCGTCGAGCGGTTGTCCGCCGCTGGGACAGCCCGTCCCGAATACAAGCAAGGCCATGCAAAGCACCGCCGAGAGCGCGGTGGGCAATCGTTGTGTCACTGTGCGGGTTGATGCCGAATCCATCGCTTTGTTACTCCGAAATCCGCGTGGCATGGCGACAAAAACCCGCTCCCATAAAATGCACAGCGGATCCTGCCTCAAGCGCGAAGTCCATCTCGGGTTCCGCGTCTGCGGGCACAACAACACGTCCGCCAACGCAGTTATGGTCGAGCAGTTATACGGGTTTGCCAAGATGCCTGTCAACATGAGGAAGCTCTGCGACAAAGCCAGCTCGGCCGCTTGATGCTCGTCCGGCTCCAAGGACGGGGTCCGTGACAGAACCGGCGGTGCTAAACGCCGCTTCAGCGGCGTTTCCCGCAGGGTTTCAGGCCAGCCGTTTTACGGCTGGTCCGCGAGCTCCCATGTCTCGCCTTCCTCACCGAGCCCGCTTCAGCGGGCTTACCGGCGCCATGGGAAAGCGCGTTGAAACGCGCTGCATAGATGAAAAAGAAGATTCCACGAACTGACCGGCCCTCGAAGAGCCGGCCCAAGAGCCCGCCTCCGGCGGGAAACCCCCGTGAACGGGGTTCGCAGACTGGCGTTGCTTCGTCGACAGCCTGACTTCCCACCTAAACTGTCACGGACCCCCAAGGACGGCAGCTCCCGCCCGCACCTTTATGCGCCCGGCCTTGCGCCCTACAATGTCGGATCAACCACGCCTCGCAGTGGCAGACCCTGAATCAGGTGAGGTGGGAAGTGAGATGAAAGAGGTATCGGACCCGACATCGGACTCCCCCGGCGCCGATGCCCTTGGGCGATGTTCGCTGGCTGGCGTTCGGGCGCTGGTGGTCGGGCTGGGGCGTTTTGGTGGCGGCATCGGGGTAACCCGGTGGCTTGTCAGCCAGGGGGCCCATGTCACCGTGACCGACCGGGCGGGCCGCGAAACACTGGCTCAGTCGGTCGAAGCCGTGGCCGATCTCGATGTTACTCTCCACCTCGGCGGGCACGATCCGCACGACCTTGACTCAACCGACCTTGTCGTGGTCAATCCGGCCGTGGACAAGGCTCGCTCCACCTTGTTCCAGGCAGTTGTGCGGCGGAACATCGCGTGGACTACGGAGCTGAACCTGTTCTGCGAGCGCTGCTCGTGCCGGGTCATCGGTGTGACGGGCACATACGGCAAGAGCACAACCTGTGTGATGCTCGCGGCGGCGCTGAAAGCCTGCCAGCGCATCGGAAACGTTGCGTACACGGGCATACATCTGGGTGGTAATATCGGATACTCGCTGCTTGCCGATTTGGACGCCGTCCGTACGACCGATCTGGTTGTTCTCGAGATGTCCAACGCACAACTGGAGGATCTGCCGCGCATCAATTGGGCACCGGTCGTCGCGGTTGTCACGAACCTCTCACCTCACCATCTGGATCGCTACGGCACCTACGCCGGCTACGTGGCGGCGAAGCTAAACATCATCGGCGGGCCAGAGCTTACGACCCTGGTTATTGTGGGGGAGCTGGACAACGATGCGGAGACGATCCTTAGAGCATCAGTGGCCGGTCCGACGGATCGCCTGGTGCGGGCGGCCCGGCCCGATCCACCGATCAAGCTGCGCATGCCGGGTGAGCACAATCAGGGCAACGCCGCGTGCGTGCTAGCAGTCTGTCACCACCTGCATCTGGATGAAGCCGTAGTACGCGACGCTCTGAAGTCGTTTGCGGGCTTGCCGCACCGACTCGAATATGTGGGCACGTTTGACGGCGTGCACTATTATAACGACTCGAAGTCCACATCACCGGCTACCACTATTACGTCTGTCAAGGCAATGACGCAACCAATCGTAGCCATTGTCGGCGGACAGGATAAACACGTGTCCCTGACCGCCTGTGCAATCGCGCTGGTTCGCGCTTGCCGGCGGGTTATTTGCGTAGGCGAATCGGGTCCGGTGTTCGCACGGGCGATCCGCGCTGCCGAGCGAGTGACTGATTCGACCATTGTTCGCGAGGTCCCGAGCTTGACCGAGGCGGTCCGGATGGCCCGCGCTGAGGCCAGACCCGGAGACGCCGTTCTCTTCTCCCCTGGTGCGCCGAGCTTCGACGCCCATGCGAACTTCGTCGAACGCGGCCAACGATTCATCAACGCGATCGACGAACTCACGCATTCATAGCCGGGTTGATTCATCGCGGAGCATGTAGATCGCCAAGCCAAAACCGCACAGCAGGGCGCTGCTAACGTTAACGTTGATGCTGAACAGACGATCGGCACGGTGTAAATACGAAGGTCGTCTTGGTTTGACTGTAACTCCTTTCCATCTTGCGCGCTCTCCATGCTTCCCGCGGTCTGAACAACAGGGACTGCTCTCCGTATTGTCAACGAATTCCATACCAGTTAGGATAGGCATCCACCGTCGCGGCAGCGGATCAGCAACCAAGCGAACTTGGGTATACTGGGTGGTTTTTTCGTGAGCGCAGTGGCGGTTACCGGGTATTCAGTGGTGCAATGGACACTGGGATTGCCCAATCGCGCAAATCTACCTATTCCTCCCATACGATCAACTTTCCATCCATCAGCCCGATAATGAGACACATTTACTGAAGTGTCATCACAGTTACATTGAGACTTAATGCAGCATCCGATTTAATATGGCTTGAGTAAGTCACTTGTTCGGGCTTTCAGGCTAGCCTTGGTCAGGCTATAATATGATGTAGTGTGTATACGGATATGAAGCCATGTTAAGCAAGTTGCATGGTGCCGTATCACTGCACCGTTCGATTTAGCAGCGGGTCCCTCCCATCCGGTGGGACGAAGTTCTCACGCTGGAAGAAGTGGATCGAGATGTCACGGCCACAGATCGACATTCTACCCGAGTCGACACGACGGGTGACGTACATCCGTGACATCGACAGGATTCCGGGTATTCCGCCGGAAGAGCGAAGGAAGCTCAAGAGGGTGGCCGAGCGATACGTCTTCCGCGCGAATGACTATTATCTCAGCCTGATCAACTGGGACGACCCCGATGATCCCATCAAGCGGCTGATCATCCCACGTGAGGAGGAACTCAAGGACTGGGGTAAGCTTGACGCCAGCAATGAAGAAGCCATTACGGTCGCGCGAGGCGTACAACACAAATATCCGGATACCGTGCTCCTGCTGTGCAACGAGGTCTGCGGATCCTATTGCCGATACTGCTTCCGCAAGCGGCTGTTCATGGATGAGAATGATGAAGTCACAAACGACGTCTCGAAGGGCTTGGCGTATATCGCCGAGAATCCCAGCGCGCGCAACGTTTTGTTGACGGGCGGCGATCCGCTGTTGATGAGCACGCGCCGGTTCGTGGAGATTCTCGAGGCATTGCGCCGGATCCCTCATGTGGAGATCATTCGCGTCGGTTCAAAGATGCCGGCATTTGATCCCTGGCGGTTGCGGCGAGACCTCAAACTCCAAGCCGCCTTTCGACACTACTCAACACCCCGGAAACGCATCTATCTGATGGCGCATTTCGATCACCCGCGCGAGCTGACCGACGTGGCAATCGAGGGCATTGATTGCTTTCTTCGAAGCGGCGTGGTTTGTGTGAACCAGTGTCCGCTGATCAAGGACATCAACGACAACGCGGATGTGCTCACAACGTTATTCCGCAAGCTCTCGTACATCGGTTGTCCGCCGTACTACCTGTTCCAGGGCAGGCCGACCGCGGGTAACGAACCCTATGAGGTTCCCATTGTGCGCGGTTGGGAGCTGTTCAATGAAGCGCTGAGACGCGGATCCGGACTCGCACGTCGGGCGCGTTTTGTGATGTCGCACGAGACGGGAAAGATTGAAATCCTCGCCGTTGACGAAAAACACATCTATCTTCGATACCACCGTGCCAAAGACGCGGCGCTGCGCGGTCAGTTTATGATTT
>CAZJTP010000024.1:0-30464 GCA_964548955.1 uncultured Phycisphaeraceae bacterium | reverse complement strand
AAAACATTACCCAAAGAATCGCTTGACACGCAACGGGCTTTCATAGAAGAACCGCCGATAGGGTGTCGTCCGATGCGTCTGCACCGCCGACACCGAGAACGGCATCATCCCACTTCTCCGTGGGAAAGTAGTCGTACCAATCGTCAACCCCGGCGTTTTCCGCTGTGAAACGCTCATCACATTCCATACATCGTCCGGCCGTGGGGACAACGGATGAAGCACGCCCTCAACGTCGGGGGATCGAGCGGAGCGATTCGTCACACGCCAGCCGGAACCGCGAACACCGCCTTGAGTTTGTTGGCTATTTCCTTCAGGGGCATTGCAGGGACGCTACCACCTTGCGATAACACGATCGGTGCACAAGATCTCTGAGCATTTTGGCACGCTTCCTCGGCTGGGGGAAACAGTCCCAAGACGTCACATCCCAGCTCCAGGCTAATTTCGGCTGCCTTCAAAGGTCGACCAGACGGGGAACGCTTCACGACTACCGCTCCGAGCTGGCCCTTGTTGACTCCCCAGGAAGCGAGCTGTGCCAGAACCACTTTGCTAGCCGACCAGCAAGTTTGCTCATGTTCAGCAACCACAACTACGTAATCGGATTCTCTAATCGCCGCTCTGGTTGCCGCCGACAAATCGCAGGGTAAATCGACAATGGTGTACGCTGCCATGCCAGCCAGTCCTCGGAGGATGGCTTTGGCGCGCTCAGGTTCGACTTCTTGGAACTCATCTCCCTTCTGCGGCCCGAACAGCACTCTAACACCCGATTGGGACCTGACCAAACAGTTGCGCAGCGCCGGCGCGTCAATATGCTCAGGGGTAAGCTGAAGCAGGCCGCTCAGGTTCGTGGGCGGCGTCTCCCCAAGCTGTAGCGCGCACGTGCCAAACGAGGGCCTGAGTTCCACAGCTATCGTGGCAGTTCTCTGGGACGCCAGAGCTGCCGCGACGTTAAGGGCAACGGTCGTTGTCCCCACACCGCCTTTGGCGCCTATGAAGGCTAGCGTCTTTCCACGTTCCGTTGGGCCTGCCGGCCGCAGCCGACGCGTTAGGTTCAAGAGTGCCTCCACGCGAGCCACAACCTCATCGGCCTCAAATGGTTTGGTGACATATTCATTTGCGCCTGCCTTCAGCCCGCTGATACGATCGGTTACCCCCCCCTTGTGGCTGAGCATGATAATGGGCACATCGCTCGTCTGTGGATCGCGGCGCAGCTCCAAACAGACCGCCGCGCCAGCCATGTCCGGGAGGTCAGCATCCAGAATCACCAGATCGGGGTGCTCACTGACAGCCTTCCTCAGACCTTCCTGCGCGCTGTCAGCCGGGACGATCTCGTATTCAAGAGTTCCAAGGGCGTATCCCAGCGTGCGCAACACATTCGTCTCATCGTCCACAATCAGTATCTTTACGCGCATTGTACGTGAACTCCCTAACTGCTGCAGGCACCCGAATGCGTTGCGGTCGAGCTGGTGACAGATTGGTCCCTCTGATCTGCGATCAAGCGAGCCAGCGCGACAACACACTTGGATACCTTGCTCTTGCGACGACTGAGAACAAAGGGCACGCCCTCATTGATGCTGTGTGTTACGACCGCAGGATCGTTCGGGACTGCAGCACTGAACTTACATCCGAGAGCCTTCTCGATCTCGTGAGATTTCATATCGCCCTTGGGTTCATAGCGGTTGAGAACCGTGAGAACCATGTCGGAGTCAGGCTTAACCGACTGGGCCATCTCCAGGAGCGCCTGAGCCCTCCGTACGGACGTTACCTCCGGCGTGGTCACCAGCAGCGCCGTGTCAGCTGTTTCGAGGATGGCCTGCGCGCACCTGCCAGGGAATGGCGAGCAATCCACGACGATGTAGTCGAGCACCTCGCGCAACGCTAGTAGGGTTTTCTTTAAAGGTGCTGCCTCCGCCTCCTCATTTAGCTCGAGCCCATCCGAGGCGACGATGGCTTCGATTCCCGAAGAGTGACGCACAAGGACGGCATCTATCAGCTCAACATCAAGATCATCGGCGCGTGGCAACAGATCGCTCAGGTTGTATTTGGGGGACAAATCGAGCAGGGCACCGACATCACCCGACTGTATGTCGGCGTCCAGCAGGGCCACTCGTTTCTTGGTCACGCCGCCTATGGCGATGGCCAGGTTCGCCGCGATGACACTCTGCCCTACTCCGCCCTTCGCTCCGTATACAGCCAGGATCTGCCCGTGCGTCGGGGGCTCACAGGAAGCCTGCCTTAGCGTGTCTTGAAGTTCTGCAACCAACCGTTCGTTCTCGGCGGCAGCGGCTTCCAGGGCGCGTTTTTTGTCTTGAAGGTCATCAACATGGGTTCCCAGCTTTTCGGCGTTTGCCTTTAGCTCGGACTCCGTTTCCTCATGCTCGCGCTTTGCGCGGAGTACAGCACGGACCCGTGCACGGAGCTCCTCGACGTCGAACGGTTTCGTAATGTAATCGCACGCACCGAGATCGAGACCGCGCACGGCATCCTCGGCACTCGTGTGGTGGGCCGTTAAGAAGATGACCGGGAGTCGCCGCGTGTCTGCTATCGCGTGGAGTCGTCGACAGAGTTCGTAGCCGTCGACGTGCGGCATCTGCACGTCCAGGATCGCAAGGTCGAAGCATTCGTCCCCGGCAAGCCTCAGCGCTTCCTCAGCGTCGCTGGCAGTCACGATCTCACACGGTTCATCTTCGAACGCGTCGCAAATCAGGTCGAGATTGTCCTGCACGTCGTCAACTGCCAGGATTCTTGGCTTGTCGTCAGGGGGCATATCACTATCTCGACCATCCGGTGTAGGCATCAAGGCTTCAACAAACGGCGAACAATCCGCTTGACCCGGTCTGTCTGCAGCTCATGCTCAGCCTCAGAGCGAAGAACCGCGCGGACCCGGGCACGGAGTTCGTCTGCATCGATGGGCTTGCTCAGGTAGTCGCAGGCGCCGATGTCGAGACCATGAACCGTATTTTCGGTGCTGGTGCAAACCGCCGTCAGAAAGATGATCGGGACCGGGTTGTTAGCGAATTCCTCTCGGAGGCGATGGCACAGTTCGAACCCATCCGTCTCGGGCATCTGCACGTCGAGGATGGCGAGATCGGGGCGCTGGTGCTCAACCAGAGCCAGCGCTGCCTCAGCGCTATCGGCCGTAATGACCTCGTATGGCTCATCTTCGAGTATCTGGCGGATCAGATCTAGGTTGTCTTGAAGATCGTCGACCACGAGGATCGTAGGTTTCTTGGTTGATGTCATCACGTGATCTCCTTCATGCCGGCGAGCCGGCTTGGGCTGGCGCTTGCGGCGTTTGCTTACCGTGTGTCTCTGTACAGGAGGCAGACACTGCCGGGTCGGAGGCCCTGTCGAGGTCATTGAGGAGCGCCAGCATACCTTCGCTCGTAGCCGTACGATCGGGGAATAAGAGAGCGAGACTCTCGAGTAGCTCCAGCGCCTTCAACGTCCGCGACGAACTCTGCCGGTCCGGTGGATCCGTCGCGGCCTTGCGGATCAGTTCCTTCGTCTCCCGTATGCCGACACGCACAATCGCCTCGGTAACGTTTCGTACCGGGTACCGTGCGGAGTATGCCGGCGAATTGGCAACCTTGATCAGCTTCTGGCCGATCAGGCTATCAGCAGTAATCAGATTCCGAAGACAGTCGGTCGTCTCAATTTGATCGGCCACTTGTGCCGTGTCATCCACTTCGAGCAGACGCCGGGCGTCACCGAGGGCCCGTGTCAAATCTCTACTTGGTGTCGGCTCCCTCTCCGGTTCGGCCGAATCTTCCGCTGGAAGAGTGCGACCACGGCACGCTCCGAGGCAGCCTCGAATCTCCGCCAGCAGGCGCTCGCGCGATATCGGCTTGGTCAAGACATGCTTGCACCCTAAGCGTTTCGCCGCCAACACTGCATCCGGGTTGGCAAAGGCGGTCTGCAGAATGGTCGCCATCTGGCACAGTGCCGTGGTCTCCCTGAAGGCACGCAAGACGGATAGCCCATTCATCCTCGGCATCATCAGATCCAAAAGCACGACATCCGGGTGATGTTCTGTTGCCAGGCGGATTGCCTCCTCTCCCGACTCGGCGCGAATGAATGACCACACCTCGCCCCCGAGCATCTCCTCGAGAAGATCGAGGTTGTCCTCAACATCATCCACGGCCAGAACCGCGATTCTCGTTAGGTCAGCTTCTGTGCTCATATCTCAACACCTGTACGCGTCGCGCGGATACAGTTTTTGACGACCCTGACAAGCAGATTCACGTCGAGCGGCTTGGCCAGCATGTAGGTGAGGCCGGAATCCACGGTCCGTTGCCCATGTTCGCGGCTCGGATTGGCGGTCTGAAGAACCACGGGCACCTTCTCGAGACTTGGTGTCCTGCGGATTACGTCCAGCAGGGCAAACCCGTTCATGTCGGGCATCATGATATCGAGGACCACCACGTCAGGCACTACCTCACGCAGGACTTGCACAGCCTCCGGGCCGGACGCCGCGCAGATCACTTTGTAGCCATGCGGTCCCAACGTCTCGCGAATCAGGTCCAGCGAGTCCTGATTGTCATCAACGGCCAGGATCGTTGTGTCTTTCATTGACATTCGTTGTCTCCGCCATTCGGGATCGGATGCGGAACCTAGCGAATCGCCTGGCACGCGACCAGGCAATCCCAAACTTCCTCCGCTAGGTTGGCTGGCGAGATGGGCTTCGTCAGCACGGTCTTGACCCCAAGCTCCTTTGCCCGCTCCATATTATCACGATCTCCGTAGGCGGTTTGGACAATCACGGCCGTGTTCATCAACCGGGGTATGAACCGCACTATTTCCAGGACGGCGAAACCGTTCATGTCAGGCATATTGATATCCAGCAACACGAGATCAATCTGCCGGCTCATGAGCAACGACATGGCATCAGGCCCGGAACGTGCTCGAATGACTTCGGCCCGGTGTCCTGCCAATGTCTCCTCGATGAAGTCGAGGACGTCCTCGTTGTCATCAACGACGAGTACTGTGGGTATCCGCATCGTGGTATGACCCTTTTCAGACCCCGTAGGTCTGCCCCGCCTATCGGAAACGGTTCGAGATTATGTCCTAGCAATGGCTGGCTGCTGACGGTGCTGCTCGATCACTGCGCGGACCCGCTCGCGAAGGATCTTTCCGTCGACCGGCCTGCAAATGTAATCAGCGGCTCCCATTCTCATGCCGCGTTCGATCTCCGCTTTGCTCGTATACTCCGACGTCAGGAAGATGACTGGAATGTCATCCAGCTCCCGCTTCATCCTGATGGCCGTGCACAGGTGGTGTCCGTTAAACTCAGGCATTCGGATGTCGAGAAGAACCAGGTCCGGATGCCAGCGTTTGATGATTGCCCATGCGTCCTTGGCGTTATCGGCGGTCTTGACGTTCCACGGATCACCCTCGAACAACTCTACGATAAGATCAAGGTTGTCCTGGATGTCATCGACCACCAGGATCTTCGGGCACCGAGTGTTCTGTGCGATGTCCGAGCACATCTCCGCCTTGCCAGTCGGCCGTTTGGTTGTCATTCTGCTATCTCCGATAACACACGTCGATTCCAAGTCTCGATAAGTATGCGTTAAGAGGCATCGGACTCGACAGGACTTTCTCGGTTCAGATGCCGTGTGACCATTGCGACAAGATCCTGGACATGTATCGGCTTTGCCATGTAGTCGTCACAACCGGCCTCCAAACACTTTGTGCGATCTCCGGCCATTGCACAGGCCGTAATCGCCACCAGCGGGATGGATGACAGGGCGGGATCCGCCTTCAGGGTTCGGGCCACGTCGTAACCCACCATGTCCGGAAGAGCTATGTCCAGCAGAATCAAATCCGGCTTGAGCGCACTTGCCTGAGCCAACCCCTCTTCGCCAGTGGGCGCATGTGCCACATCGTGGGTAACCTCAAGGGCGTCTTCGATCAAGTCGAAGTTGTCCTGCGTGTCTTCTATTACGAGGATCGTGCTCATGCGTAAACTCCTTCGGCTGTGGCGGCTTGACTCACCGTGAGTTTCTCGGCGATGTCAACGAGCAGCGTTGGCGTTGAGGCTCCATGGCGACGGACGAACTCGTCGGACGCCCGAATGCCCAAAGTGGATCCATGGTCGTTGTCGGCTGAGGGCATAACGCCGATGATCCGGACATCTGCCCACTCGGGAATCTGGCGTGCGCGCTCGACCAGCTCAAGGGCCTCGGTCGCGGAGCCGGCTAGATCCACGAACAGATCCGCTACATTCCCGTCGGTTAGCTCAGCGATGGCCTCAGAAAGGTCAAACGTCGTCCGGATACGGTCCCAGCCTAGCTCATGCAAACCTGTGCGGATCTGTTCAGCCGTTTGAATCGCGCTTGAGAACACGAGCGCACCGTGATTAGCCGAAGAGCCAGCAAAGTCTGGCACACCAAGAGTCATCAGATCGTCCGGCATGCCTATGAGCTCATCAAGCTGAAGGAGATACCCGATCTGGTGATCTTCTGTCCATACGGTCAGCCACTGATGGAGGGCACCAGGCGGGGCTGCGTGCCAGGCGTTGGCCGCCTTAGGCCACCGGGCGTCGATAATCACCCCGTTTGGACGCTCTTGCTCGATGAGCTCCGCGACGTCATCCTGCACATCCACTTGTCGAACGTTGATGCCTTGCGTTGCCAGGTGTGCGCTCGTCAGATCAGTCATTCCCGCGTCGTTGGAACAGAGCAGAACCAGACGAGACGAACTGGCCCGGGCATCGTCCCCGATTGCGGCATCATCCAACTCCTGCTGCTTCGCTCGCCAGGGTATCTCCACCACGAACGTCGAACCGACCCCTTGTTCGCTGCGCGCTTCGATCGTGCCCCCCATGAGGCTGCAGAGTTTTCGGCAGATGGGGAGCCCCAGACCGGTCCCCGCCGCGCGGCGTGTGCTGGATGAGTCCACTTGGCGGAATGGATCGAAAACGTAGGACAGGTGTTCGGGGGCGATCCCAATGCCGGTGTCCGACACTGAGATCTGTAAGCGTTCTTCCGTTGCGCCTACTTCCAAGGTCACGCTTCCGGAGTCGGTGAATTTCGCTGCGTTGCTCAATAGATTCGTAAGAACCTGGCGGAGGCGCAGCTCGTCACCTTCCCAGACACGCAACTTCTCGGGAACCTTCGCCTCCAAGGTGACCGGTTGCTCTCCAACCAGGGGACGTGCCAGCGCGATGCAATCGCGTACTACGGCAGGAACATCGACGGGCGCGAGCGTAAGGGTCATGCGATCGGCCTCGATCTTGGACAGATCCAGAATATCGTTGATGAGTGCCAAGAGCTGCCGGCCGTTGCGGCCGACTCTCTCCAACCGTTTCCCCTGCCGCTCAGCGGGGGGTTCCTTCTTGTCTGCGGCCATCAAGTCCGTAAAGCCGATGATAGAGTTCAAAGGCGTCCGCAGCTCATGTGACATCTTGGCCAGGAACTCGCTCTTGACTGCGTTAGCCCGCTCCAACTGGTGCGACCTGCGCGTGAGCTCGATCCTCTGCTCGAGCATCTGCTGGCACGCCTCAGCAAGCCTATCATTCATCGCCGACAGGTTGTGGTTCTGCTCGCGAATCGCCGCCTGGACCACCAACAGCTCCTTCTCGGCCTTGCGGAGGCGGAGCATCACGCGGACACGGGCCAGGAGCTCCGTCTGATCGAATGGTTTGGTGATGTAGTCAAACCCACCAGCATCCAGGCCCTCGATCACGTTCGCGGTGGAAGTACGTTCTGCCGTAACGAAGAGGACCGGCACGGTTCGAGTCTCCGGAATGCTACGCAACCGGCGGCACAGTTCGAAACCGTCCACTTCCGGCATGTGAACGTCGAGGAGAAAGAGATCAAAGTCGACCACTGAGGCTTGCTCTAGTGCGTTTGCGGCATCGAGCGCAGTCGCCACTGTCCACGGACCTTCCTCGAGGACTTCCACCATCAGGTTAAGGTTGTCCTGGATGTCGTCCACGACGAGTATTCTTGCCTCGGATGTTTCGGTCGCGTTCATCATTTCGCCACGCACTCCGCCTCCCGCGGCTCCACTTCGAGCTGCTGATTGAAGTCATGCAGCACGCCCAGGAACTCATCGTGGCACGCACGGAATGCCTCCACCACTCCTGGGTCAAAGTGTCTACCCTCCTCTTGCTCGACCATGGTCCGGGATACGCACGGATCGGACGCGGACTTGTAGACCCGAACGGAGGTCAGCGCGTCATACACGTCCGCCAAAGCTACAATGCGTGCGGAGAGCGGAATGTCATGTTGCGTGAGTCCGGCGGGATATCCGCTCCCATCCCAGCGTTCGTGATGATGTCGTGCGATGTCTGCGGCCATGGCTAGGAAGCCACCGGCTCCAGTGTGCCCGGCTGCCTCATCCAGGGTGTCTGCGCCGATGACCGCGTGACGCTTCATGATCTCGAACTCCTCATCGCTGAGGCGTCCGGGCTTGAGCAGGATCGCATCGGGGATGCCGACTTTTCCGATGTCGTGGAGTGGGCTCGACCGGTACAGGTCAGCCAGAAAGTCACCGTTGATTTGCGCCGTATAGGGTCTCCTCCGCCGTAGCTGCTTGGCCAAGAGCTGAGAGTAAGCCCGCAAGCGCTCAAGGTGGTTGCCGGTTTCCGGATCACGAGACTCCGCAAGCTTCGCCAGGGCGAACACGGTCACATCGCGCGTCGCCACGACTTGTTCGGTTCGCTCCTGTACCGTACGCTCCAGCGCCTCGTTAACGCCCGACAGTTTCTGGTTGCGTTGGTGAAGCGCTGCTTGGACAGCCAATAGCTCCTTCTCGGCCTTGCGGAGGCGGAGCATCACACGGATGCGGGCCAGGAGCTCCGCCTGATCGAACGGTTTGGTGATGTAGTCAAACCCACCAGCATCCAGGCCCTCTATCACGCTCTCGGTGGAAGTGCGCTCGGCCGTAACGAAGAGGACCGGCGCGGTTCGAGTTTCCGGAATGCTGCGCAGGCGGCGGCACAGTTCGGAACCGTCCACATCCGGCAGGTGAACGTCGAGTAGAAAGAGATCAAAGTCGACCACCGAGGCTTGCTTTAGTGCGCTTGCGGCATCGAGCGCAGTCGCCACTGTCCACGGACCGTTCTCAAGGACTTCCACCATCAGGTCGAGGTTGTCCTGGATGTCGTCCACGACGAGTATTCTTGCCTCGGATGTTTCGGTCGCGTTCATCATTTCGCCACGCACTCTGTTTCACGCAACTCCTCTCGTGGACCCGCCTCGTCATACAGCCGTCTCAGGACTTGATCGACCGGCTCACCCCGTCTTGCGATATGTAGCTCGAACGCGCGAGACAGCGCGAGGATGTTTTCACTGGAAGGATCGCGCGGAGTCACTGCAATCAGGCGCGGCCGCGCCGGGGCGCGTGTTCGATCATGGCGGGCGACGAGCTCCAGCCCCTCACCTCGCGTGTCCAGCACGTCGACCAAGACGGCATCGAACTCGCCGCCGGCGATGCACGCCTCCGCCTCCCGCTCGGAGGTCGCTGTCATCGCAGCGATGTCCGGAAACTCGGCGAGCATGTCGTGCAGATACTGATTGCCCGCCCTCCGTTCCAAGAAGAGCAGCACCCGCGATCGTGGAGAGTCGCAGGTCCCTCGCAAGATTCGATGGAGGGTGTCCTTGCCGAGTGAGAGTGCAACGCAGTCATCGAAAGTCACAAGGGCGGCTCGGTCAGCCGCCACGCCAAGCAGCCCGATGGGAATGCGTTGGGTGGAGTCGTACCTCTTGAGCGTTGCGAGCAACTCAAGCGCGTCGTGCCATGAAGGATCAATGTACAGGATTCCCGGGGCGCGTTGCTGGCAGTACTCGACGGCGCGCCGCATTTCGGTTACGCACCCGATGTGCGAGGCGAGGTTCTGTACGAACTGCCTCACGCGATGGACCGAGACTTGTGTGCCCGCGTACAGCACCGGCGGCTGATGTGCGTCGTCCGCGTCTGCCGGTATCTCTGCGATCGGGAGCCGGATTGTAAAGAGTGAGCCAATCCCCGGCGTGCTCGTGGCCGTGATCTCGCCACCCATGAGTTGGCACAGCTTCTTGCAGATGGCCAAGCCCAGCCCGGTACCACCCGCGCGCCGCGTGCTGGACGAATCGACCTGATGAAAATCATCGAAGACGCAAGATAGATGCTCCTTTGGGATACCGAGCCCCGTATCTTCTACCTCGATTACCAGGGAGCCGTCGGCAACCGACCCGCGCACCTCGACGTGCCCTCTCTCGGTGAACTTGGCTGCATTGCCCAGCAAATTCACCACGATCTGTTGAAGCCGTAGGGCATCGCCCGTCCAATTCGGCCGACATGCAAGAGATTCGTCGATGTGTTGCCGGAGCTCAATCGCGCCTTTCCTGACCAGCGGCTCAGCCGACTCGATGCACTCTGTGATTAGCGCGACAACATCGACCGATTGCCGAGCTAGTGTAAGCTGCTTCGCTTCGATCTTAGAGATGTCCAGAATGTCATTGATCAATGCCAGCAGGTTCTCGGCGTTACGATGCACTTTTTCGAGCCGTGTGACGCGTTTCCCCGCCGGTCGATCCTTGGTATCGTGGATCATCATCTCGGTGAAGCCAATGATGGAGTTCAGCGGCGTCCGAAGCTCGTGCGACATTTTCGCCAGGAACTCATCCTTAATGCGGTTGGCCTCCGAGAGCTCCCGCAGCAAGCGCTGGTTCTCCTCATGGAGCTCCAAGGACTCCACATGGTAGACGGCTGACCGCGCGCCCGGACCGATGATCGAGTCTACTTTTCCGTCCTGAACAGCGGCGATCAAGTCGTTCAGTTGGTCATATTCCCCCTGAAGCACTGTCAGCATCCGCTTGTGCTTGACAGCGAACGCCAGAACACCGCAGAGTACGGTGGGGCTAATCTCTTTCTTTACCAGGTAGTCCTGAATCCCCAGGTTCAGGAATGAGGCTGCGAGTGCCCGGTCCTCGGACGCCGTCAATACTACCACCGGAATGTTCGGCGCCACGGCGCTCAGCTGAGTGAAGGTATCGACGCCGGAGCTGTCGGGTAGCATCAAATCCAGGAGAACAACGTCGTAGTCGCCCTCCGCGACGCGCGCCAACGCCTCATCCAGTCGCACGACGTGGTCGACCGCAAAACGCGGCGTGTGTGCTTGATCCAAGACGGTCCGCACCACGTCGGCGTCCAGCGGACTGTCTTCCACTAACAGTACTTTCAGCGTCTGATCTTCGCTCATGTTTCCATGTCCACTGGCCAAGTCCTCGCCCATGTGCTCACCGGCACGGCGACACCGACCCTCGCACTGCTCCCTCGAAGCTCGTCGCGTTCATCATCCGAGCAGTTCCCCTATCGTTCTGATCAAGCCTGAGATTCGTACGGGTACGCTCAGGATGGCGTGGCGTCGCGCGCTAAGCCACGGTTGCTCCGCGTCTACCTTGCCACGGCCGACAATGAGCACCACAGGGGTGTTCGAGGTGCCGCGGGCATTCTCTTGTGTTTCATATTCTTCGGTCATCTTTGCGAGCTCGTCGGCGTTCCGAAGATAGACAACGCCTATGTTGGGCGGCTCATCGTCCGACGTGGAGCCAACTCGCTCGCAGAATATGCGATGCGCATCTACGTTCGGCTCGGCACTGACACAAAGCGGGCGAAACTCTGGGGCGATCCGTTCCTTGACCTGTGTCACAAAATCTGGCCAACCATCCTCGTTGGCGCGTGCGAGCATCGTGATCTTCAGGTCACGGGTTTCGTTGGGGATAGTCTCTTCCAGCTTGGTGATCGCTGTAGGCTCTAACCGCAAGCCGTCGACCAGATCATTGAGCGGATATATCACTTCATTGCCGCTGCTACCGAGCATGAGCGCGTGCGCCACTCGATTGGCCAGCGCTACGGTAGCCGCGGCGTCGACGTGCTGCGGTCCGAGCCGCTTGATCGCGTGTATCGAGTGGTGATGGTTTACCACGGGGGCGATGAACTCGCGTGGAAACTGCCAGTGTTCCAGGGCCTGCTCCAGGATGTCGCAATGATCGAGCATCATCAACTTCGCTTCTACTGCTTCAAGCGGTAGGCTGAGTTGGTCTGCGGCATCCCACGCGTGGCCGTATTGGTCCGAAACGTGGTCAAGCAAAATCAGTCGGCCCACATCGTGAACCATTCCCCAAAGAAAGGCGTCATCGGCCTTGGCGGTCTGGCGCTGCACGCTGATGGCTGATGCGATCAGACCGCACGCGATCGAATGCTCCCAGAAGAGGTGCGCATCGATGTGCTCCCCTGCCCCACCTTCATATTGTTGGAGAACGCCCAACGTCATGACCATGGAGCGTACCTCTTGAATGCCGATGCGCCCGACGGCTTCCTTGACACTGTCTACCGGGCGACCTCTTGAATAGGCGGTGCTGTTGGCCAGCTTGAGGATGCGGATGGACAGTGCCTGATCTTGTGTGACGGCCTTCGCTACGTCGTCTGCGCAACAGCTGGCACTTCCCGTGACGGCCATCACGTTCTGGACCGTCGGCCCAAGCGGCTGCAGCTCCAGTCCTTCATTTACGAGCTTGAACAGTTGTGCTTTCGTGATTACCGGTGAGAGGTCGTCGAGCGATCTCACGTCGTCGGGAATAGGCGGGCCAGTCGGTGCTTGCGATGCACTTTCACCATCAGAGGTCGCGCGGCCGTGCGGCTTTGATGGTCGTACCGAGCGCGAGGACGTGGAGGAGGCGGTCGGCGTCTGCTCGGTCTTCTCTCTCCATTGCGAATAGCCTGAACGCTCGGTTTGCGTTTCCTGTGCTACGGAAACTACCGTCGGCTCGCCAAGGCATGCGCCCACGCGCGCGAACAGTTCGTCGAGCGAAAAACGTGACTTCAACAGGTATCCCTGGACGCCCTGCTCGGCCGCCTGTGCGATGCATTCTCTGTCCGCTTTGTCGGTGAGCAAGATGACAGGGATTCCTTTTAGGCGTGAATCGCGCCGCATAGTGCGCAACACGGCTAGGCCGTCCAACTCGGGCATGTTGACATCAAGCAGGACGAGATCTGGTCGCTGTTCCCGCAAGAAGGACAACGCCTCGCTGCCATCGGCCGCACAGATGGCCTCGTAGCCGTTCTTGCGCAGCGCTTCGGCAATCGGCTCGCGGCAGAGAGCCATGTCGTCGACAACAAGGATTGTGTTCATGACTCAGTCATCCAAGTACTGACGGTGTCTGACCAGTAACGGAATATCGAGACGGTCATGCCAATGCCATCTCTCTCTCAGCAAACGTCTCCCGAACAGCAAGAAACTTGTCCTCGTTCTCAATGAAGGCGTTGATACAGTCGGGATCAAAGTGCTTTCCCGATTCCTCGAGGATCATGCTTCTCGCAACCTCGTGCGCGAAGGCCTGTTTGTAGACGCGTTTGCTTGTCAGGGCGTCGTACACGTCAGCCAGGGCGACGATGCGCCCGGAGAGCGGGATATCCCCCCCGGAAAGCGCCGCAGGATAGCCACTTCCGTCGAAGCGTTCATGGTGGGCGGATGCGATCTCCGTCGCCAGACGCAGGTAGCGGACGCCGGGATACTGCCGCGCTGCCGCGTCAAGCGTTTCCGCGCCGATCGTCGTGTGCGTCTTCATGATCTCGAATTCGCGATCACTCAGTCGGCCGGGCTTAAGGAGAACGCTGTCCGGAATGCCCACCTTGCCGATGTCGTGGAGCGGGCTGGTCAGGTAAATGAGCCGAACGAAGTCCTCATCAATCATACCGGAGAACGCTTCGCTTGTTGCCAGATGCTGCGCAAGGATCCGGGAGTAATTGCGCATTCGCTCCAAGTGCTCGCCGGTTTCGGGGTCCCGGGATTCGGCCAGCTTGGCCATCGCAAAGATGGCTACGTCGCGCGTTTCGAGAGCCAGTATCCGCTCACCCGCACGAACGCGGACGCGGAGTTCGTCCGGCTCGAAAGGCTTGGCAATGAAGTCGTCGGCCCCGGCCGACAATCCTTCGACGATATCCGACGATGCGTCACGAGAAGTCAGCAAGATCACATAGACGTAGCCAGAGAAACCCTCGCTTCGGATATGCCTGCACAACTCAACGCCGTCCATCTCCGGCATCATCCAGTCTGAAATGACCAGGCGACACGAGTCGGCGCGGAGGATGTCGAGTGCCTCCCGGCCATCGCGGGCGGCTACTACGTCGTGCCCCGCTTGCGTTAATGCATGCTCCAACGCGTCCAGTGCCATGTCGTCATCGTCAACGATGAGAATCCTCATCATACATCCCTTCGCAGGTTCATGTACTTTCCGACTCGTGGGCCATTTCGAGCAGAATGTCAGGCGAGCTGTCGACACAGTGAGTGAGTTCGCTCTGGAGCTGCATCAGCAAGTCCTCCGCCTCACTCAGGTCTCCGTCACGGCCCATGGTCTCCAACTTTCCGGCGAGTTCCCTCACCCTCTCTGCGGCGACATAGCCGGCCGCTCCCTTGAGCCCGTGTGCCAAGCGTGTGGCTTCCTCGACCTCCCCCGCTGTGACGGCTTGTCGCAGTTTCTCGAGGTCGTCGGGGGCGCGTTCTCGGAACTTGGTGATGAACCTTTCGACAAACTTCCGGTCATTCCCCCAGCGTTTGAGCATCGCGTCGACGTCGAACGGAGGGGGCGCATCTTTGGCTGCACGACCCTCTTCCGCCTCATCGAGTTGTTGCTCCACCTGCGCTTCGTTCGCCGGAGGAGGCAGAGACGCTTCCGGACGCTCCGCGTCCGCCGACAAGTGCATCTTGATGACCTGCACCAGTCGGTCCGGATCGAGTGGCTTGGTGAGGTAATCATCCATGCCGGCCTCAAGGCACCGCTCACGGTCGCCTTTGATCGCATTGGCCGTGAGCGCGATGATCGGGAGTCGCCTTCGTTGCCCTCCGGAAAGCGTCTGACTTTCCTCATGCTGTCGTATCGCGCGGGTGGCGTCGAACCCGTCCATGTTCGGCATCTGGCAGTCCATGAGGACCAGGTCATAGCGCTCCCTGAGCGCCGCCTCCACGGCTTGCTTGCCGTCAGCGACCGCGTTACAGTGATAGCCCGCTCGCTTCAGTAGCTCAGCAGCCGCCTCCTGACTGATGTCATTATCCTCTGCCAACAGGATCCGAGCTCCCGGCGACTTCGCCTGGTGGACGGGGTGGGCCGACGCCGAAGTTTGCCTGTCGATGTTGCGATCTCGATGATGCGGTCTTGCACTAGCACACAGGGTGGCCTCGACGATGGCATCGAGCAGTTGCGACTGCCTGACGGGCTTGGTCAGCCAGCCGGCAAAACCGAGGGAGCGCAGCCGCTCCGGGTCGCATTCACCTCCTGACGTCAGCAGCACCAGGACGGTATCCTTGAGGGTCGGATCGGCTTTGATCGCCTGGGCCAGTTGCTCGCCATCCATCTCGGGCATCTGCATATCCAGGACGGCTAGTCCGAAGGGTGCTCCCCGGGTGATTGCTTCGCGAAGCGTGGATAGAGCACGCTCGCCGCTCGGAGCGGTTTCGTTGGAAAGCCCGAAATCAGTCAACTGCTCGCGAAGAATCTCCCGATTGGTGTCGTTGTCGTCGACCGCGAGGATCCGCATATGGTGTAGGTCGTCGAGGGTTGGACGCTGCTGTGGCTGGGCCGCCGGCTGTTTCTCGAGCTTCACCGTGAACCAGAACGTCGACCCCCGGCCCGGCTCACTCTCGACACCGATCTGTCCACCCATCAGCTCGCAGATCTGTTTGGAGATGGCCAGTCCCAATCCGGTCCCTCCGAACTTGCGCGTCGTGGAGGCATCGACTTGGGAAAAGGATCGAAACAACCGATCGCGTCGATCCGGCGGAATCCCGACGCCCGTGTCGGTCACCGTGCAGCGGATCGTGGCGTGCTGCGGGGTCTCGTCGTCTTTGACGACTCGGATGGCCACTTCGCCCTGCTCGGTGAACTTGATCGCGTTATTGGTCAGGTTCATAACAACCTGCTGCAGCCGGCCTGGATCTCCGCGCAGCAGGGTGGGCACGTGGGGATGAACGCTACAGACCAACTCCAGGCCCTTGCCTTCCGCACGCGAGGCCAAGGAGAGGGCTATGCTTTCAACAGCGTATCGCAAATCAAAGTCGGTCGTTTCCAGCTCCAGCTTGCCGGCCTCGATTTTTGAGAAGTCGAGGATATCATTGATCAAACTGAGCAAGAGGTCGCCGGAGGTCTTTGCAAGCCAGGCGTAGCGGCGCGCCTTCTCATCGAGCGGCATGCCGAGCAGCAGTTCGTTCATGGCAATCACGCCGTTGAGCGGCGTGCGCAGCTCGTGGCTCATGCTGGCCAGGAATTCGCTCTTGGCCTCGCTCGCGGCTTCGGCGTCTGCCTGGGCACGGCGCAGCTCCTTCTCTTTTTGCTTGCGTTCCGTGATGTCCTGGGCCACGCATACGATTCCCTCCACCGTGTCGTTGCTGTCGCGCATGACCGCGCCGGAGAAGAGTACTGGTATCGTGCGCCCGTCCTCTGCGAGATAAAACGTCTCTATGTTGCTGATGAATCCGTCATTCACGAGTCGCCGGAGAACCGTCCTCTTGAAGGGAAGGGTCCCATCGGCTATGCTAAACTCGGCGAAATCTTCTTCTTCTTCTTCTTCTTCTTCTTCTTCTTGAAGCAGCATCCTGGCAGGGCGTCCGACCAGCTCGTCTTCCTCGTACCCCAGTAGGCTGCAGGTTGCGCAATTGACCGTCTGGATCGTGCCCTGGGGCGTCAGGACGAGAAGGCTGTCGTTCATCGAGCGAAGGATGTTATCGACGTAATCGCGCGAAACCGTCGTCTCGCGTAGCTCGTCCGCAATGCGACGAAGTTCCTCCTCCGCCCGCTTCCGCATCAAGGCTTCCACAATGGCCGTTGCCAGAGCTTCCACGGCATCTTGATCCGCAAGGTCATAGCCTCCTTCTTTATTCGCCAAGCCGATCATGCCGATGGTGCGCCCCGCATGTTTCAACGGAACACCGAGGAATGATGTCACCGGGGGATGACCCTCCGGCGTGCCTCCGCGGTCGGGGTGGGAGGCGGGGTCGTTGACGATCCGAGATTCTCCCTCCCTCAGCACCGTCCGATCGGTTCCACGGATCGCCATGTTCTTAATCGACTTCGCGGCCTGAGTGCCCGGCATGGTACAAGCGTCCCACCCCGGATTGCTGATCGCTGCAGTATCGAAGAGACCAGCCTCGTTCAGCTCGCCGATGAAGCCGAACTTGCTGCCAGTCAACTCCTCGGCCACGACAAGGCCTTTTGCGAAGACCTCCGCCTCCGTGTCACATGTCAGCGCTTCTCGAAAGACTTGGTTGATCGCCGCCAACTCGGCGTTTCGTCTCCGGATTTCTTCCCGCACCTGGTTGCGCTCGGTGATGTCCCGTTCGGTTGTCGCTACGGCCTCCGCGTATCCGGCCGCGTTGCTGACCAGCGTCACGGTCAGCGATACATCGAGCACCGTGCCGTCTTTGGCGACACGCCTAGTCTCGAAGGAATCCACCGCGGCCCCCGCCCTGATCGCCTCGATGACATCTTCAGTTTCCTGTCGGAGGTCGTCGGCGACCATGTCGTAGGCATTGAGCTGGAGGGCCTCGGCTTGGCTGTAGCCGTACATCCGTTCGGCACCGCGGTTCCAGACGAGGATTTTCCCGTCAAAGGTCTGAACAGTGACGGCGTCGTTGGAGTCTTGGACGATACGAGCCAGACGGCGCACCTCCGCCTCGGCGCGCTCGCGCCCGGCGGTCTCGGCATCCAGTCCGGCCTTGGCGTACGTGAGTTCCTGTGCCAACCTCTCGTTCTCCCCCCCATGCTCAAAGCCTTCGTTTGGGCTCATGGGATCCTGACCGCCAACAGTGTTCAGACCGTGGGTTCCTAGGCCGTTCAACCCACGATCGCGATACGCACGCCTACACGCCGGCCTGTGCTTCGTTGGACATCCCCACCAGCTTTGCGGCCTCGCCGGCGGCGATCCCGCCAGGACGCCGCCCACGGCGTGGAACGCCCTGCCGATGCGCATGCCCTTTTCGTCGATTTCGTATTGGCTGAAACTGCCCGCGCGTGGCAACGCTCAATACCCTGCGAACCCGCCGGGCACCCAGCGTGTTGACGTCGGCCAAGAGCAAGCGTATCGCTTCCGTCATCGAACTGCTCCGTTATTTGCGGGCGGCCGTCATTCCACACCCGCTCCCGCGAACATGTCAGCCATTTTCTCCGTCTCGCTGGTGATGACCTGCATCGGGGTTCCAGCCAGGATGCCGCCTACGTTATGGAAGGGCTTGCCGACGTGCATACCTGTTTCGTCGATGTCGTATTGCCGGATGGCCTTGTCGTGCCAAGAGCCGCGCATCTTCAGCACCGTGATGCCGCGCTGCATCTCGCCCATCAGTTCGACATAGCGCATCAGGATGATCGTGTCGGTGATGGTCGAAATGTGGGTCTCGGTCACGGACGTGCCGCCCATCAGCGACGCGGTCGTGGCGGTGAACAGCCCGGCGGTCTCGCGCTCCTTGATGAAGGAGATGAGCCCGATGACAAACTCGCGGAAGGACTTGCCGGTCGAAACGCGTTCCATGGCCGAAAGACTGTCCACCGCAACCCGCCGGGCCCCAAACGCCGCGATCTCCTTTTTCATCCGCAGGAGATGATCCTCCAGCCCGAGGATCTCGGGGTAAGCACAGACGATCTTCAGCAGCCCCTTTTCCTCCCACTTGCGGAAGTCCTTGCCCCAGCCGATGGCATTACGCAGGAGCTGCTCGCGGGACTCCTCGAAGGCGAACACCAGCGTCTTCTCGCCGCGCTGGCTGCCGTCGTCCAGGAACGTTGTGACCATCAGGGTCTTGCCGCACCCGGTCGCCCCACTGGCCAGAATGATCGAGTCGCGGTAGAAACCGCCGCCGCACATCTCGTCCAGGTCTTTATTGCCGGAGCTGAGCCGCATGTTGGAGGACTTCCGCGTCAGCTCCATCGCCGACAGCGGCAGGACCTCGATGCCCCGATCGGAGACCGTGAACGGGAACTCACCCTTCTGGTGCGGCGCCCCGCGGTACTTGAGTACCTCCACGGTCCGCCGCCTTCTCTCCTCCTCGAGATTGTTGCGCAGGATGATCACGTTGTCTGCCACGAATTCCTCGATGCCGTGGCGGGCGATGACGCCCTATTCAGTAACTCGTTCGGCGGTAATCAGGGCGGTGACGCCCATCTTCTTCAGCCCGGCCGTAAGCCGGAACAGCTCGCGGCGGACCATTGCGGCGTCGGCAAACTGCGAGAACAGGGCGCTGATCGAGTCGACGCAGACCCGCTGGGCGTTGACCTTCTTGACGGCGGCCTCGACCCGGGCCATCAGCCCCGAGAAGTCGTAATCGCCGCTCTCGACGACTACGTCGCCCGGCTCGGGCGAGACGTCGACCAGCGCGAGCTTGCCCTGTTCCTGGAACGCCAGCAGATCCCAGCCGAACGAGTTCACGTTCCGGGCGATATCCTCCGGGGTCTCCTCGAAGGTAACGAAGACGCCGCCCTCGTCGTGCTCCCGGATACCGTTGACCAGGAACTGTAGGGCCAGGATCGTCTTGGCGCTGCCCGACGACCCGGCCACCAGCGTGGCGCGCCCCTTGGGAATCCCGCCGTTGGTGACCAGGTCGAGTCCCTCGACTTCTGTCGGGATCTTCGGAACGGGTCCGTTATTGTTCTGATTGTTTTTCGTCGCCATCACTTGGCCTCCTCATTCGCCGTGACCGGCGCCAGCCCCACGTTGTTGTTGCGTTCCGCGCCGACCAGGTCCAGCCCCAGGAGCACCTTCTCGCGGTCGGACAGATCGCCGATGACCTTGCGCAGCGGCGGCGGCGGGTCTTTGACCAGCGTCGGCGTGGCGATGATCTTGTCCTTTTCGGCCAGTTGCGGCTCTTTGAGGACGTCGATGACCCGCAGGTCGTATTGGCCAGCCAGTTGCTCTTCATGACAGATGCGCTTGAGGTTTTCGATCGCCCTCGTCGAGTTGGGCGTCTGCCCGATCACATACAGCCGTAATTGGTATTTCATGATTCACCTTTCCAAAAAGTAGGGTGGACACGGCCCACCACTAAGAAATTTGGTGGGCAATGCCCACCCTACGCGACTCATACGGGGACCGGTCTTTTCGTGCGATAGTAGTCAACGAGATTGCCCATGACCTCCAGGGCCAGCAGCCGGCCGTTCGCCGTGTAGGCCCGGGCCCGGTTGGGACGAGCGTCTTCGCATTTTTCGGTCACCACGTTAACGTGCAGGTCGATCAGGTCGCGCGGGCCGGCCCCCTGATCTCCCAGGCGCTCCGCCAGGGCATTGATCTCCCGGCGCGGCGGCGGTTGCTCAAAGCCGAGCGCTTCCAGGTAGCGATCCAGCAACAGCCCGTACTCCGCGTGCAGGCTGGCGAAGACTTCCGCGGACCTTTCGCGCAGGGGACCCACGCCGCCGACGCTGGCCGCAACGGCGCTCTGGTCCCACCCGGTCATCGCCTTCTGGGCGGCCAGGGCCTCCCGAAGTTCTTGGTTTTCCCTTTCCCTTTCCCTTTCCCTCTCCCTTTCCCGCTCCTTGTTGAACAGGTCGACAAACACCTCGACCTTCGCGCGCACGATCTCCGGCACGATCGGCTTGAACATGTAATCCACGGCGCCCAGAGAGTAGGCCTGCGACTCGTGCGCATCGCCGGTGCTGACGCCGGTGATGAAGATGATCGGCGTCCGCCGCGATTTCTCCCGTTTGCGGATGAGGGCCGCCACCTCGAATCCGTCCATCACCGGCATCCGCACGTCGAGCAGAATCACGGCGCACTCATGTTCGAGCAGCCATCTCAAGGCTTCCTTACCCGACAGGCCTTCACCAGGTTCTGACCCAGGTCGGCCAGGGCCGCTTCCAGGGCGAGGAGACCGTCGGGAGCATCATCCACCAGCAGAATGTTGACCTTTGGCTCGTCCATATCGCTTATGTCCCTTAATGCACTGGGCTCACACGTTTGCAAACTCGGACCAGAAACGGCGCAATCTCTTCGAGCGGTAGAATCTCGTCGGGTTCGACCGCCGCAATAGCGGCATTCGGCATCGCGATGCTCTCTGCCGAAGCCGGGTCCTGGACCACCGTGATACCGCCGCACCGCTTGATGGCCGCCAGGCCGCGGGCGCCGTCCTCGTTGGCCCCGGACAGAATTACGCCGATGACCTGCGCCCCACGTGCATCCGCGGCCGACTCGAACAGAACGTCGATCGACGGCCGTGAGTGCCATACCGGCGGCTCGGTCGACAGGGCGAAGCTCCCGTTTTCGATGAGCAGGTGATAATCGGCCGGCGCCAGATAGACGCGTCCGGGAACGATGGATTCCTTGTCTTCCGCCTCGCCTACCGGTAGAGCCGTATGGCACTGCAGCAGATTGCCCAGCCGGTCATCGGACCCGGCCTCGCGATGCTGAACAATCGCCAACGAAAGCGGGAAATCACGGGGCAGACCACCGAGCAGTGTTTCTAATGCGTGCAAGCCGCCCAACGAAGCCCCAACGACGACGATTGGGGATTGGGGATTGCGGATTGCGGATTGTTCTTCCGCCCGCTGCCAGCCTTGATTTGTCTTGCCCGGTTTCATCTTCGGCTGGTCCCTAATCCGCAATCGTCAATCTACAATCCGCAATCATTTGATCCTCCGGAACAGTCGCTCACCAGCGTCCAGCGGTTCGAAGAAGTCTTCGTGCGTCGTCGCCCGCAGCGACTCCTTGCGCCCCAGCGCCAGGATGCCAAGGTGCACCAGGCTGTCTCGGAAGAGGGCCAGGACTCGCTCCTGCAAGGCCTGGTTGAAGTAGATCAGCACATTGCGGCAGAGAATGACGTTGAACTCGTTGAAGGAGCCGTCGGTCGCCAGATTGTGCGCGGAGAACACGATGTTCTTCGTGAGCTCCGGCCGCAGAATCGCGCTGTCGTACTGGGCCGTGTAATACTCGGAGAAGGACCGCGTCCCGCCGGCCTTCTGATAGTTGGCCGTGTACTCTTTCATGCTTTTCAGTGGGAAGATGCCGGCCCGGGCTTTCTTCACCACGGCCTCATTCATGTCCGTGGCGTAGATCCGGGCCCGTCGCAGAAGCCCCTCCTCCTCCAGCAGGATGGCCAGGGAGTACACTTCCTCGCCCGTCGCACAGCCTGCATGCCAGATGCGGATGAAGGGGTAGGTTCGCAGCAGGGGTATCACCTTCTGCCGGAACGCGGCGTAGAAGCTCGGGTCGCGGAACAGGCTGGTTACGTTGATCGACAGCGTGAGTACGAAGCGCTCCATGCAGTCGGGATCGTGCAGCACCTTTTTCTGAAGCTCCGAAATCGTCGCGACCCCCTCGGCCTGCATGGCGGTCGAGATTCTGCGCTTGAGTGATGCCGGGGCGTACTCCCGGAAGTCGAACCCGTACTGACGAAACACGCCCTCCAGGAGCAGTTGAAGCTCAATGTCAACAAGCGGTTTGTTCTTGACCAACGTGCCCATCTGATTCCTTAGACCGTGTCTAAAAAGCCTCTTTCCGAGCCGCGCCCTTAAGGAAGCGGTCCTGTTTGATTCGCGCAGGACCGCTCCCTCACGGTCGCGGCTCGGTTTTTCGTAACCCTTCTCACAGCGCTTCCTAGCCGTACGTCCAGACGCGGAGCAGCGACAGCAATTGCTCGGTGTCCACCGGTTTCTTGATGTAATCCGACGCCCCCGCCTCGATGCATTTCTCACGATCGCCCTTCATGGCCTTGGCCGTGACGGCGATGATCGGCAGCTTCTTGAACTGCGGTATCTTGCGGATGGCCCGCATCGCCGCGTAGCCGTCCATGCCCGGCATCATGATGTCCATCAACACGACATCGATGTCCGCCGTATCCTTGAGCATTTGAAGCCCGGCCTGGCCCGTCTCGGCGTGAATGACCTCCATCTGCTGGCGTTCGAGCACGCTGGTAAGGGCGAAGATGTTGCGCACGTCGTCGTCCACGATCAGGGTCTTCTTGCCCGCCAGGGCGGGGTCCTGTTGATGAACCTGCCGGAGCATCTTGCGTTTTGGCTCCGGCAGCTTCTCCTCGATCCGGTGCAGGAACAGGGCGGTCTCGTCGAGCAGGCGCTCCGGCGACTTGACGTCCTTCACGATGATGCTTTCGGCGACGTGTTTGAGCCTTGTCTCCTCATCCTCGGTCAACTCCTTGCCCGTGTAGACAATGACGGGAACCTCTCGTATGTCCGGGGCCTGCTTGATCGCCTCGATCAGCTCGAATCCGCTCATATCCGGCAGGCCCAGATCCAGGACCAGGCAGTCGAACGCCTGGGACTTCATGGCCTCGAGCGCTGCTTGTCCGGTGCCGACCGCGGTGGTTTCGACATCGCTGTTCCCGATCAATTCGACAATCGCCAGACGCTGGGTTTCGTCGTCCTCGATGATCAAGAGATTCTTGACCCGTTGCTGCACGAACTCCCCGATGTCGCCGAACGCCTTGGCGAGCGTAGCTTGATCAACCGGCTTTTTCAGATAGGCGATGGCGCCCTGTTGCAGGGCCCGCTGCCGGCCGTCCTCGACGGAGATCATATGGACGGGGATGTGGCGAGTGGCCGGGTCGTGCTTGAGTTGGTCGAGCATGCACCAGCCGTCCATTTCCGGCAGCCGGATGTCCAGCGTGATCGCGTCGGGCTTATACTTCCGGGCCAGCGCCAGGCCCGCGTCACCACGCGTTGCGACCAGGCGTTTGAAGCCTTTGTCGTGGGCCATATCCAACAGGATCCTGGCGAACTTGACGTCGTCCTCCACGATTAGCACCACGTGATCCCCAGGCTGGATATCGTCCCGGTCGTCGGGAAGCCCGCCGGGTACCAGCGAGGTCAGGTCCGGCTCGCCAGCCGTTGGGCCGGCGCCGGTGGACTGTGAATCGCGGATCAGGCGTTGCGGCGGACCTTCGACCGGATTCTGGGGCAACGGCGCCGTCTTTGGCGGCGGCGTGTAACCCTGCGGCACGTAGAGCGTGAAGGTCGAGCCCTTGCCCGGCGCGCTTTCGACGCGAATCTCGCCGCCGAGCAGGCGGGCGATCTCCCGGCTGATCGACAGCCCCAGGCCCGTCCCGCCGAACCTGCGACCGCTGCCGCCCTCGGCCTGCTGGAAGGCCTCGAAGATCACCCTCTGCTTGTCCTTTGGAATCCCGATGCCCGTGTCGCTGACCGTGAACGCGATTACCCGAGAAGCGCGATCGAGCGTTTCGTGGTCGCGGCTCCAGCCCTGCTGTGCCGTGGAGATGCGCAGGTCCACCTGGCCCTTCTCGGTGAACTTGAAGGCGTTGGAGAGCAGGTTCTTGAGGACCTGCTGCAACCGTTTGGAATCCGTATGGATGGCTCCGGGCAAGTCCGAATTGAGGTCGACCGCGAAGTCGAGTCCCCTATCCTCCGCCACCTGCCGGAATGTTCGTTCCACAAACGCTTGCAGGTCGCTGAAGGGCACGTCGGAGAGTTCGACGGCCATCGTCCCCGATTCGATCTTGGACAAATCCAGGATCTCGTTGATCAGCTCCAGCAGGTCGGTGCCCGAGGCGTGAACCGTGCTTGCGTATTCGACCTGCTTGTCCGTCAGGTTTCCGTCGGCGTTGTCGGACAGGGTCTTGGACAGGATCATCAGGCTGTTGAGCGGCGTGCGCAGCTCGTGTGACATGTTGGCCAGGAACTCGGACTTATACTTCGAGGTGAGCGCCAGCTGCTCCGCCTTCTCCTGCAGCGTCAGCTTGGCTTCTTCCACCTGGCGATTTTTCTGTTCGACTTCCACGTTCTGTTCGGACAGCTGCTTGGCTTTCTCTTCCAGCTCTTCGTTGCTCTGTTGCAGCTCTTCCTGCTGGGTCTGGAGTTCCTCCGACATAGTCTGCGATTGCGCGAGCAACTGCTCGGTGCGGGCGCTGCCCGCGATGTTCGTTAGCACGATGCCCAGCGTCTCGGTGAGCTGCTCCAGGAATGTGAGCTGGGTCTCGGTGAAGCGATTGAAGGAGGCCAGCTCGATGATCGCCTGAAGCTCGTTCTCGAAGATCACGGGCAACACCGCGATGTTGAGCGGCGTGGCCGCCCCCAGCCCGGAGCTGATCTGCACGTAATCGCCCGGCACGTCGGTGAGCAGAATCCTCTTTCGCTCCAGGGCGGCCTGCCCGATCAGGCCCTCGCCCAGCTTGAAGCGGTTGGCCAGGTGCTTGCGCTCCTTGAGCCCGTAGGTGCCCAGGAGCTTGAGCTCCTTCTCCGTCTGCCCCTCCGGCGTTTCCAAGGAGTAGAAGACGCCGTGCTGGGCCGAGACCAGCGGACCCAGCTCGGACAGGATCATGTTGGCGACGCCCACCAGGTCGCGCTGGCCCTGGAGCATGTTGGTGAACTTGGCCAGGTTGGTCTTTAGCCAATCCTGTTCCGCGTTGGCATTCGTGGTCTCCTGTAGCGCCGCGATCATCGTGTTGATGTTATCCTTGAGCTGCGCCACCTCTCCGGCAGCCTCCGCGGTGATCTCGCGACTGAGGTCGCCCTTTGCAACCGCGGTGGCGACCTCGCCGATCGCACGTACTTGCGTCGTCAGGTTGGAAGCCAGCTCGTTGACATTGTCCGTCAGATCCTTCCAGGTTCCGGCGGCGCCGGGTACGTTCGCCTGACCGCCCAGTACGCCCTCGGCGCCCACTTCTCGAGCAACCCGCGTGACCTCACCGGCGAAGATGCCGAGGGTGTCGATCATTTCGTTTATCGTTTCGGTCAACGCCGCAATCTCCCCCCTGGCTTGGATCGACAGTTTCTTCTTCAAATCCCCCTCGGCAATGGCCGTGACCACCTTCACGATGCCGCGCACCTGGTCGGTCAAGTTGCCGGCCATCAGGTTTACGTTCTCGGTCAGGTCGCGCCAGGTACCGGAAACGCCGGTGACTTCCGCCTGGCCGCCCAGTTCGCCTTCGACGCCGACCTGGCGCGCGACGCGTGTCACCTCGGAAGAGAAGGAACTTAGCCTGTCTGTCATCGTGTTGATGGTGTTCTTTAATTCCAGAACCTCGCCGCGAGCATCGACCACGACTTTCTTTGTCAGATCGCCATTGGCCACTGCCGTGGTGACCTCGGCGATGTTACGGACCTGGTCGGTCAGGCTGCCGGCCATGGTGTTGACGGTATCAGTCAGTTCCCGCCACTTTCCAGAAACGCCTTCCACGGTTGCCTGTCCACCGAGCTTGCCTTCGGTTCCGACCTCCCGCGCTACGCGCGTCACTTCTGAGGAGAAGGCGGTCAGTTGATCCACCATCGTGTTGATGGTGTCTTTGAGCTGCAGGGTTTCGCCCTTCGCTTCGACCGTGATCTTGCGGGACAGGTCGCCCTTGGCCACCGCCGTCGTGACTTCGGCAATGTTGCGTACCTGGCTGGTCAGATTGTTCGCCATGGCGTTGACATTGTCGGTCAACTCTTGCCAGGTGCCGGAAACGCCCTCTACCGTGGCCTGCCCACCCAGCTGGCCATCCGTGCCGACCTCACGGGCCACACGCGTCACTTCTGCCGCGAAGGAACTCAACTGATCGACCATCGTGTTGATGGTGTTCTTGAGCTGCAGGATCTCGCCTCTGGCATCGACCGTGATCTTCGTGGCCAGGTCGCCCTTGGCCACCGCCGTCGTGACTTCGGCAATGTTGCGTACCTGGCTGGTCAGATTGTTCGCCATGGCGTTGACATTGTCGGTCAACTCTTGCCAGGTGCCGGAAACGCCCTCTACCGTGGCCTGCCCACCCAGCTGGCCATCCGTGCCGACCTCACGGGCCACACGCGTCACTTCTGCCGCGAAGGAACTCAGTTGATCCACCATCGTGTTGATGGTGTTCTTGAGCTGCAGGATCTCGCCTTTGGCATCGACCGTGATCTTCGTGGTCAGATCGCCCTTGGCCACCGCCGTCGTGACTTCGGCAATGTTGCGCACCTGGCCCGTCAGATTGTTCGCCATGGCGTTGACGTTGTCGGTCAACTCCTGCCAGGTCCCGGAAACGCCTTCCACCGTCGCTTGCCCACCCAGCTCACCATCCGTGCCGACCTCTCGGGCCACGCGCGTCACCTCTGCCGCGAAACCCGTCAGCTGATCCACCATCGTGTTGATCACTTTGGCAGTGCTCAGAAACTCGCCCTTGAGCGGGCCGACCGCGGTCTCCAGCGTGATGGTCTGTGACAGATCTCCGTGGGCGACAGCGCGGATCACGCGCACAATCTCGGCCGTCGGCTGGATCAGCCCGTCGATAACCGTGTTCGCGCCGTTGACAAGACTCCCCCACGCGCCGGGCAGGCTCCCGAGCGACACTCGTTGCTTGAAATCTCCCTCTCGTCCGACAGCCGTACTGACCCGCTCGAACTCTTGGGCCGTCCTCTCTTCCAGTTCGATAATCTCATTCAACGTGTCGGCGATCTTGCCGGCCATGCCGACCTGATCGACCGGCATGCGTGCAGAGAAGTCGCCCTTCTTGAATGCTGCAAGGATTTGGAGAATCTGTGCCGCGTCCAGTGTGTCGCCAGGATCGCCCGCCGCCCGCTGCCGGCCTTTGCTCGGACCTTCTGCACGACTCTGCGTTATGGCTTCACGAGCGTAGAGCCCCAACTGATCCAACAGGTGGGCAAGGTAATCGAGCTGGCGCTTGAACGAGGCAGGCTGCTCGCCGGCATCCTTCTGAAAGAACTCACGCAGCGTGTCCTTCAGTGAGAACACATAGAAAGCGGCCTCCGAAGGATTGACGCCGTGGGCCGGATGCACTGCGAATATATCCCTGAGCAGCGACTTGAGCGGATCCCACGCATCCGCATCGATATCGGCCACATCACCCTGCCGCAGCCCAACCTTCAAACTCCGCAGGAACTCGGCGGACCGCTTGCGCAGGTCTTCTTCGGTCAGCAAGTCTTCTCGTAGGGTTATCTTCGACTTGAGCGCGAGTATCCATTTTTCCAGGATCTCGCTCTCGTTTTTCGCGATGATCTCGGCGATCGATTGCGTGTCGGTCGACTTGGAACCTGTCGTCTCTCGTTTTTCCGCCACGGTATGATCCTTTCTGGCATCCGAGTTGGGCGGTGTGGGCCACCGTCGTTCTCTCGACTTTCCGTCGCCTCATTCCCTCGCATTCGCGGAGGCCACTCCGTGTCCAGACTCCGCATCACCGAAAACCGCACTCGGTATCTGGAGGGCGAATTCCTCGATGGCGTGTCGCGGGAAACGCCACACCCGACCAACCTTCTGTGCGGGGAGTTTGCCTCGGGCTGCGAGGCGATAGACTGTCTCGCGTGAGACTCGAAATAGCTCGGCGACCTCTGCGCCAGTTATCATCTTTGCCTTTGGTTCCATGCTTGACCGCTCTCCCCGGACGATCGCGGTCGGAACATGCGGAATCTGTCGCGTACAGTGATGATCGGTGGTTTCGGGTTGCCATCTGAGGAACAGGTCGTCGGGTGTGGAAGAAAGGTCGATACGCTGGGGCAAGTCGACCTGATCCTGTCAGAAGGGTCAGGATGCCGCCATTATCGGGCACGCGCTGCCGCTCCGGCCGCAGAGCATTCGCGAGCTAAACCCTGTGCAGACACCGGGGGACGCACCGCAGTGACAGCCTTCCGACGACCACGCAGCCACGCGTCGTTCAACAGTTGGATGCGCATCTTATCGTCAACACGCAGTGCGAGATGGCACGTTGGGATCTGCTCGCCCGATAGCATCAACCGTTACGTTGCCGCATTGACCAGTGTTCTCGCACCGGCGCGAAGCAGATCACGCGTGTGTGCGGCAACTCGATGCCTTTGCCGATGTGGCCGAAGTTAGTGTTAGTGAGAGCACGTCCGCTCTCTCTGTTTTGGTGTGCATCTGGCGTCAGGGCTGTGTCACCAGAAGTCTTAACCTTGCTGTTGCATAAAAAGTGGGTCGTAATCACTCATCTCGGCCGAGAGGCTCGAATTCTCGCATTGTTTTCGCGTCGTCTAGCATGGTCGTCAGACCGAACAGACGGTGGAATCCATAAACTGCCGCGCCCTATGCAGAATTACCGAGTTTTCAAGGCTCCAGGCCAGACGAATCGACTCGGTTTATGCAACGCTGGGGTTAACCGTCAGCGAAGTGGCTCAAGTCCTACGAGTGTCCCGGTGCCGGATCAGTACCAAGGTAACGAGGCGATCGTGCGGACGGTCCAGATGGTTGGCTAGTGTCAGACGCTGAACGGGATTTGCGTCAGATTTGCGTCAGAATGAGTCCGGAAACAGCCCGGAGTCAATCCCGACGCAGACGGGGATCCGTCGCGCAACATTCGATGTGGCAAGCGTTTAGTGCTTGTCCTTGCGGGTTTTGCGGGAAGACTGTGGCGTCTTCCCAAGCTTGCATTCGTGTCTGGACGCACCACAAGTACATGCTTGAGGTTGGCAAAGGCACCATGGCGAGCTGCCCGGACTATCGGCAGCCGCCAGTTCGGAGCAGCCGCGGCGTAGGAAATGTTGCCAGTATCGGGCAGGAAAATGTTGCCAGGATTCCGTAAGTTACTGTGAATACGTTGGTTAGGAGAGCAAAAACGCAGCTTGGGAAGCTGGCATTCTACCACTGAATTACGCCCGCAAGGTCTACGTTGTTTATTTGCAACGAGTAACGTAATATCAAAAACCTAACAAATGGTTAATATTTCCCCGATTATTTTCCCTTTCTTTCCCCGATCATCTGGGCGTTGCCCTAGAAAGCCTACCCGCCACGAATCCCGCAAGCAAGCCCTTGGCTTGAGCCGTGCTGGGCGAGAATATCGGTCAGCGGGGATAGAATACGATGTTGAATGCTCCGAGACCAGGGTTCCTCTCTGGCAGCGGAGACATCGCACTTTCGACAGGTAGAAGCGAAGGGAGTCGCCTCTGTCGAGGGAACCAGGTTCATGTCGCCAAGGAAGGCCACAAAGCCTGGTTTGCTGTTGCCAATGTCTCTTGCTCATAAGGAGGTAAGCCATGGTTGGTCTCCGAGGGTTCCTACGGTGGACGTTGGGACGCATCACTATCACGATCGTGATCCGCCCGAAAACCCACTAACGAAAACTGGCGACTTGGCCAACCCAGGTCGCCCGTTTTGTCGTGAACAAGCACATCTCCCACCATCCTTCTCCTGGGCGTCCCGCTGGCCATCGAACCGCTAGCCAGGATTCCCACGGTCGTCGAAGGCCTTAACATTCCGGCTGGCGGTTGGCCGTCTATCCAAAAACCAGGCTGAGGCGTTTATTGCCCAGCCAGGGGATTCGAACGGCGGTCTGATCGAAGCCTGCACCCAGCAGTTGCTGCAGTAGCTTGCCGGGCCGGGGGATCTGGATACAGCGGACAAGAACCTTTACCAACACCTTGATGGCGCAAAGGGTGGACAGGGCTTTGATCCCCTCCTCAACAATGGTGTCCAGCTACCGCCAACGCCGAGCCAGCTTTGCGATGATCAGGTAGGCCGGCATGACCACAAAAACGTACCCCCGGGTCCGCAACTCGCGCCGCCATGTCACCGATCACTTGAAAACCGGCCATTGATTATCGAATCAAAACCGGCCAGTG
>CAZJTP010000023.1:0-30706 GCA_964548955.1 uncultured Phycisphaeraceae bacterium | reverse complement strand
TGACGTACCGGTGTTAACGACAGTCTTTGCCTACGACAACGCTGGACGACAGAACCGGCAGGCGGTGCTGGCGAATGCGGCCTCGACGATTCTCGCATCGGCGGCGGATGTCAGCACCGATCGGGTTGTCGATTCCCAATTCGACGCCGACGGACGCCTGACCATTCGGCGAACCTACAACAACAACCTCGCCACGCCGCTCGACACCATAACCGCCTATGATGACCTGGGTCGTGTGGACCGCGTTACCGATCCCTCGGGCAGCTCCACCGACGAGGACTACGCCGACAACGGTCGGCTGTCACAGCGCGTGGTCTTCGACGGGGTCGGAGCAAGGACGTTTACCTTCGGCTACGACGGGCACGATCGGGTCACCAGCCAAACCGCGCACGGATCGCCCGACCTCGTCACGATGTTCTCGCTGGACGGCCTCGATCGGCAGACACGGATCACCGATCCGAAGAGCATCGCCACGCGGACGGATTTCGATCTGCTGGGCCGCCGGATTCGCCTTGTCGAAGACGACGGCGGCGCTTTGGAGCGGCAGACGGACTTCGCCTACAACCGGCTGAGTGAACTCATCACCCAGACCGCCCAGAACAAAACCAGCACGGGAACGCCGCTCGACGATCAAGTATCCACGTACCGCTACGATAGCCTCGGACGCCAGACGCGGATCGTCTATCCTGACAGCACCGACCACGCCGATCCGACGAACTGCACCGATTGCATTCGCCAGACATTCGACCTTGCCGGTCGGATGACGCAGCGAATTAACCAACGTTCACTCACCACGACGTTTACGTATGACGATCGTGGCTTGTTGCTCACTCGGACCACCGGCACCGATCGGGACACGTTCGGTTACGACGCGGTCAGTCGGATCACCCTGGCGGATCGCGGTACGACCGTCGATCAGGACGCCGTATCGCATTCTGTCATGGGCTATACCGATCTTGGTGATTTGGATTTCGAGACGCAGGCGATCGCCGGGGGCACGGCCCGGAACGTAGATTATGGCTACGATCAGGCGGGCAACCGCACCCAGCTAACCTATCCCGGCGGCGACGTGCTGACCTACACGCCGACGATTCTCAACCAGGTGGACACGGTGAATCTGAACGCTGCGCCCCTACTCGACTACTACTACAACGGGCGCTTGCTGGACAGGCGTCGAACGATCACCAGCGATCCCGGCGGCAACACCGTCTACGAAAACGATGTCGGCTACGATTCGCATCGCCGTGTCAACGCGATCGTCAATCGCTTTCAGCCCGGTGGCGGCGGATCACAGACGGTCGCGGCCTACGGGTACAGCCACGATGGCAACGGCAATCCGCTCACCCAGACCGTGGCGGAGGGGATGGCCTCGTTCGTCGCCGACGATCGGGCCTTCACCGTGGACCGGCTCAACCGGCTGACGGGCACGGAGTATTTCGAGAACGGACAGGTTGAATCCACCACCCTTGATCTTGTCGGCAACCGCGAATCCCACACCAATCGCGCCGGGACGGTAACGGCCTATGGTACGGTCAACGCGGCGAACGAATACCCGACCATCGGCGGGAACGCGGTCAGCTACGACGCGGCGGGGAACCTCACCGTCGATGCCGCTGGCAGGCAGTATTCCTACGACGAGCAGAACCGTCTCGTTCAGATTACGGACAACACCGGTCTCGTCGTGCTCGCCGAGTATTCGTATGACGCTCTCGGTCGGCGGATCGTCTTCACGGACCCGGTGGCGGGCGTAACGACGCGGTACTACTACGACGCTCAGAGCGTTATCGAGGAGCGAGACGGCTCCGACACACGGGTCCGCTACCACGTCAACGGCACCGAGTTCATCGACGAACGGGCGGCCACGTTCGCCGATGCGTCCGGCGACTTCACGTACTATCTGGGCAGCAACAACTTCTCGGTCACCGGAACGGGCAACGCAGACGGCAGCGTCATCGAACGCTTGGACTACTCATCCACGGGTGACTTCGCAGGCGGCGGTCCGGGGGCGAACGCCTTCTACCACGACGCCGACAACGACCTCGACATCGATCTGCTCGACTTCGCCAGCTTTCAGAACTGCTTCGGTCAGACCGCCCCAACCTGTCTTTCGGTCCACGACTTTGACAGCGGAGACGTTTCGGACGGCGACGTTGACCTCGACGACTACGCCCGTTTCTTCGACTGCTCCCACGGCCCGTTCGTCACGCCGGATCAAGCGTGCGGCATCCCCCAACGCGCCGGAGCGCCGCCGCCGTCGGGCACGTTCACGCTGCACGGTCGTCCGGTGGACATCTTATCCGATGGTCACACCCTGCTCGATTTCCGCGCCCGTTTCTACGACCCCGCCCTGGGCCACTGGCTGCAACGCGATCCGCTGGCATACAACGATGGATTCAACCTCTACGAGCCTTTCGGAAGCAACCCGCTGGCGAATCTCGACCCCACCGGTGAAGGAATCCTCACGTGGTTCTTAGTCGGTGACTTCAGCCTGAGCGACGCACAGTTCCTCCGCGACAATGGTACCCGGGCGGTGACCACGCCGATCTACGGATTCTTCGAGGGCGGAGCGCGGACCGTAGCGGGCGGGGCCAAAGAGTTCGGCTTGATCTTCGTTGGTGAAAGCGGTGTCCAACAGCGTTTGGTCAACCTTGTCGAAGCCGAGTTTGCACTGGGCGGGGCAACGGCGGAGGAGACCGGGGTCGTGATACTCCGGGCGACGGGCCAAGGAGTCGTCGAGTTCTTCGGGGCGACCAACGTGGCCACCGCGGTCACGGGCGGACAGATCGTCTTTGCCGAAGAAGGACGAGTCTTCGTCGTCGATGTCAGCGCCTTTGAGCGGCTCCAAGCTGGCGTCGGTGGCGTCGGACAATTCGCCGCCGGAGTAGGCGGATTGGGCGGCGCGGGGCTTTCGCGTTTGGGACAACCTGCCGCAAGCGGCACGGTGGGCGCGGGGACGAGTGCGGTCCGTGTCCGAGTCATGGCCAATATCGCGGAGAGCCAAGCCGCACGGGCGGCGAGCCGCTTCGAAGTGTTTGCAGCGCACGAGGCCGCTCTTCCCGTTCTCACGGCACGGGGAGGAGCGTTGCCGGTGCGCGTGGGCCAAGCGGGCGTCGCAGAAACGACGCTTGCTATTGAGCGAGCGGGCTTTGCCGTCGTGGGTCGAGAGATTACGATCCAAACCGCAGCAACACGCACGCGCTTGGACTTGTTTGTGGAAGCTCCCAGAGCCGGTGGGATCGTTCCCGGAACCACCGTGCAGGTCGGTGCGCTTGAACGATTCTTCGTCGAGGTCAAGACTGGGACCGGAAGACTCTCACCCAATCAGCAGGCGACATTTCCCTTGATTCGCGCACAAGGCGGCATTCCGAGGGGGTTGAGGGCCCGCCAGGCTGGCTTGAACGTGGGCAAACTAGAAGATCCATTTGAGGTCGTCATCATCAGGAGGCCGTGACGAAATGTCCTCACGGACACGATTGTATCGTGACGTCTACAGACTGATCGAACGCAAGTTGTGCGCTCAGGGGATGCGCAAGTATGAGCAGGGGATTTATGGCCGAGAGGTGACCGCGGACGCAAAGGGAATGGTTCGGCTCAATGTTGCCACGAAACACGGCTTTGGGCTCAATCCGCTCATCGGTGTTCAGTACCTTCCGTTGGAATGTGTGCTGGCCCAGATCAAAGAGCGGGATTTCCACCCGACGGCATGCGGTGATACGATTTCACGCCCCGTTGGCTACCTGGGACCAGCGCACATGTTTTGGGAGTGGAAGTTTGAAGAAGGCCGAGACAACGCTGCTACAGTGGACAAGATGGTTGGGGAGATCACGACTATAGGCTTTCGCTATATGGAAGAGAACTGTACGCTGGAGAAGGTCTGTGAACGACTTGCCGTGGATCGGCATTTCATGATTGGGAATGACGTCTATCATCTTCCCGTTGGATACATGATGCTGGGTCGCTTCGACGATGCGGAGAGACTCGTCCGCGATCACCTGGCCAAGATCGCAGCGCATAAGCGACCAACAATCGAAGAACATGAAGCGGCGCTGGGTGAGAAACTGAACCCTCGTGCCTTGGAATTGCTAGAGAGAACAAAGGATCAGCCTATCCCGGCCCACGAGAACTATCGCCGTTTTGCCGAGCGATTTCTCCGCAGGCTCGACGAGGAGCGTAGCCGCTCATCGACGGAGTAGTATAGTGAGTTCATGTTGGCCATTTGGAGGGAAGAACATGAGATTCGTTTCGGTGATTCGTGCTCTCACGGCATTGGTGTTTGCGGTTTCCGCCGGGCGGACACTTGCACAGGTAGACAAGGAGCCCACGACTGCGCAAGTCGTCGAGGCGGTAGCGCGACGAAATGTAGCGCAACCGACTGTCCTACGTTTCGAGGCAGAGATGGGCGGCAAGACGGTGGGCTTTAGCGTTGCATCGTTGATACCGTCCAGAAAGGATCGCACCGGTGGCAACAACTATCGGTCAGAGTCAACGCTTCTGTTACCCGACGGACGGCGAATGTACGGAGAGGCGACGGCACGCCTGAACGACACATTTGAACCAACAGAAGTGCAGTTTCGGCGTGAGGTTACTTCACCGGAAGGTGAGCGCCAGTCCACTCTCGATCGTGCAGAGGTTCAAGACGACGCGGTCTTACTGACACGGGAAGTCAATACTGATCCCCCCGTCACCCGAAGCATACCGCGGGCAGAATCCCCCTTTGTCTTTGGCATCGAGTTCTTCGTGCAGCGCGTCGACCTGAAGCGGTTTCCTGCGTTCGCAGTCGGCGAATTCAATCCTCAAGATGGGGGCATCATCGTCCAGCATTTCAAAGTGGAGTCTGGATCAGAGAAGGGGCGACGGTTGGTCTCGCGGGAAGATGACGGGAGTGTTGGCTACGTGTTTGAGTTCGATGCGAAGGGTGAACTTGTCTCATGGACCGAGCCTCCTTTGCACCTTGTGTTCAAACGCTGTTCACGTGAGCGAACTGAGGAGTTGCGTACATCACTCGGCGGGGGGTGAGAGATCTCCACAAGGGCAATCACATGGAGTGATGCACGATGAAACACACAGTGGTCGCTTCGCTTGCGCTAAGCATCGCAGTGCGTTCCGACGCCGGGGCGGTGCTTGAATTGACAGCCGGACAAGGTGGACCGTATTCCCCTGGCCAGGCGGAATCAGTCGAGGTGTGGCTGCACAACGAGGAGACTTTCGGCATCGACCTGCGACTCCTGGGCCTGGACATTCAAGGCTTGCGTGCGCGTCTCTTTGCGGGCGGAGACTTCGTGAACAGCAGCAGCACCGCGGTCAATCATGTTGCCAAGCTGAGCGGCGGTTCATGGACTCCGTTGGACACCGGGCTGGATGGTCCGGTGTTCGCACTACAGTCCTGTACCGTCGGCCTGGGAACCACGCTGTACGCAGGCGGCCGAGTGTGGGGCACCACCGACTGGGAGGCGACGGTCAACCGTCTGGAGGCGGGATGGTGGATCGAGATTGGGCGGGGTACCTCCGGGCGGACCCTGTCGTTTCTTTGCCTGAATGATGCTTCGGGCGATGGGCTCAACGCGGGCGGCTACCTCTGGGATTTCGCAGGGGTCGGAGCGTATGGCACTGCCCGATGGGACGGCAAGGAATGGAGTGCGGTCGAGGGGCTCAACGGCAGCGTGCGGGACATGGTCATCTTCGACGATGGTACCGGACCGAGGCTGCACGTTGCGGGCAATTTTCCGAATCCTATGCCGCCAAACTCGAATGTCGCACTCAGGGGTGTGGCGAAATGGACGGGCGCGGCCTGGGCACCACTCGGCGGCGGGATGATGACGGGCTACGAGGAATGGGCGGTCAACGCATTGGCGGTCTTTGACGACGGAAGCGGTCCTGCCCTATTTGCGGCAGGCGACTTCCGAGATGTCTACCTCCCCGAGACCGATGAGTTAATGCAGGTCAACAACATCGCCAAGTGGGATGGACTCTCGTGGACTCCCGTTGGCGGCGGGACCACGCCCGGTTCGCCAGCGCCCATCCTCGACATGGTGGTCCATGACGATGGGGTTGGTCCGGCACTCTATGTAGGCGGGAGATTCATGGACGCTGGCGGTGTTGAGGTGAACAACATCGCCCGCTGGGACGGCGATGCATGGTCCGACGTGGCAGGCGGCGTAACCGGCGGTGGGAATGCTGAGGTTCGCGCTCTTGCGGTCCTCGACGAAGGTTTCGGGCCTGTCCTATTCGCCGGTGGCCGCTTCACGAATGCGGGCGGCGTTCCCGTGGCCAACGTCGCCAGGTGGGATGGCACGAACTGGTCGCCGGTGGGAGCGGGATTCGACGATACCGTTCGGGCGCTTGCGGTCCACGAGACCCACGGCGATCCGAACCTCATAATCGAGGGACTCTTCCAATTCGACTTCAGCACGCTATCCGACGGGGGCGCGATGAATGCCGTATTCCCTGAACTCCCCGGCCCACTCCTCGTCTACACGGGACAGGAGCCAATACCGGGCAGCATCCTTCACCTTCCCGCCGGTGGGTCGCTTCGCATCGGGACGATGGAGGTTGTGATGCCGACGACACCGGGACCCTATCGACTCGACGTTGCCAGTGCGTACGGTCCCCGCGGCGGTTCGATCCTCGCATTCGGGTTTGGCACTCCCGACGATCCGTACACCGACTGGTTGGCGGCAGCAGGCGAACTTACAGGGAATCCAATTCCCTTGGTCGTCCAAGGCGGAACGATACCTGCCATGTCGGCGTGGGGCGTGGTCGTCGCAACGCTTCTGTTGACCGGCGCCGGAACCGTCGTGCTCACGCGACGCGAGCTAGCGTCACAGCGCTGTAGTGCGGGAGGTGACGTGAATGGAGACGGGCATCGAGTATTGAGCCAGTAGGATGGGGTTCCGAGCATCGGGTTTTGAGCCGCCGCAACAGGGTCTACCCTTGTGCCTCCCAGAAATCCTATCCTTGCGCCTGTCCCTCCCGAAAACTCCGTCCAGGCCTCTCGGCCATAGACACTGTGCTATTATAGGACTATGCGAGTTGATGTCGTTGGGGAAGCTGGCCAGATTGGCCGTTAAGATGTCCCGCTTCAAGGACACGGCCAGTGATACACTGCGGACCGGACCGCCGCCCACCAAGTTAGCACCTTGCGCCTCGGCCCGAAGCGCCAAGTCGCTGGCTTTCACCTGCGCTCATCTCTTCTGGGAATACTCGGCGAGCTGAAATGTGGCGTTGGCTACATCCGCTCTTAGGGTGACGGACAGAACCGAGAGGCGTGCCACGGCACGCGATGAGCCTTGCAGGTTGCCCGGCTTGAGCGGGGAAGGTATGTCCATGGAGGCGGGGGGAATCGAACCCCCGTCCCGTAGCGGTTCCGGAAGCGCCTCTACGTGCGTAGTCGGTCTTTTGTATCTCGGGTTGGCGAACGCCAGCCGACAGGCTTTCGCCGCCCCCAGTCCGACTATCGGTTCGCCCATACGCGGTCAGGCGTCACGCACGAGCTAGCCCGCCAGTCGGCGCTTCACAGGATAGCGGGCGTCTCCTGGTCAGCGGGCTACCTTCTTTTAGGCAGCCATGGCATACGAGTAGTTGCCATTTATGGTTTCGTCAGGTGTTTTACGAGGCCTCCTGACAACCTCGGCACGCCACGTTTCCTTCTACTCGCCCGGTCGAATCCGTTCGCCCCCAAGCACAAGCAAGCGTCGATGGCTTTTAGGCTTCTTCTACACGCGATGTTAGCTCTCATATCGATTAAGTCAAGCATCGGACCCTTATGGACATGGCCTTCCCTGGGCCTTTCAATTCTCCAGAGTGGTGTAGCTGATGATTGTTTCTGTGCTGTTGGTAGGTCAGGGAAGACCGATTCATGTTGGGCACCAGTTTACACGAGACATTCGGGCGGATTCATGATCCGCGCTCGGCGTTGGGTCAGCAGGCTCGTAGGCAAGTTCGGAGCAACCACGCCGGGAGCTTACAGATGATCCTGTCGCTTCCTCACTGGGGTGGTAATCGGGTAGAGTCGAGATGTGACGCGGTGGTTTAGGGTGAGACTATCTGTTCCCGCCGCTTTCGTCTGACGCGCAGCGTCGAGGGTGCCGAGGATCGTCCCGAATGTGGCGAAGCCGCGATGGACGAGCGATCCGTCGGCGCCTCCGATGTTGTATTTGCAATTGCGACCGGCGGAAGCACTCCCTTTGTCCACGGAGCGCTACGCCGCGCGCGGCGGCGCGGAGTGAAGACTGTCTTTCTGGCCTGCGTGGCGAAGGATCAGATCACCGATGACGCGGACGTGTCAATCCGTGTTATCACGGGGCTGGAGGTCGTGACGGGCAGCACGCGGATGAAAACCGGCACCGCCACGAAGATGGTACTCAACATGGTCACCACCATCGCCCGGGTTCAGATCGGGAAGGTCTATCAGAACCTGATGGTGGATGTGAACACGGCTGCAAACGTCAAGCTTCTCGACCACGGCATGCGGATGATTCAGATGATCACCGGGCTGACGCGCGAGGTTTCCCAAAGTCTGCTGGATGCAGCCGACGGGCACGTTAAGACGGCCCTGGTCATGCATAGCCGTCAGGTGGATCGAGCGACGGCGGAGGACCTTCTGGCCGAGGTAGGTGGTGACGTGGGTCAAGTAATTGAGTCGCCATAACCGATCGGATAACGGGTGGAACAAGAATGACAACGCTGACGAAGCCTCTCGACATTCGGCGAACGAGCAGTGTGGCGGCGATGTTCATGGGTATCGCCGTCGCCGCGCTTCTTTCCGGTTGCCTGCCTGGTACCCGGCGTCCAGCACGCGGGCCGGACCGTTGTGAATCCATTCGGGCCATCTGGGTGACCCGGTGGGATTACAAGACGCCTTCAGACATTGCGAAGGTGATGGACAACTGTCGATCGGCCGGCTTCAACACGGTGCTCTTTCAAGTTCGCGGCAACGGCACCGTGTTCTACCGGTCGAAGATGGAGCCTTGGGCGGATGAACTCGGCGGGCGCGATCCGGGCTTTGATCCGCTGGCTGTGGCGTGCAGAGAAGCACATAGCCGCGGCCTGGATCTGCACGCGTGGATCAATGTGATGCCCGGTTGGCACGGCAACAATGCGCCGACAAACCCGCGGCAGCTTTACCTCGCACATCCGGAGTGGTTCTGGTACGACGCAGCGGGCCGGCGTCAACCGCTCGGATGGTACAGCAACCTGAATCCCTGCCTGCCGGAGGTTCGCCGGCACCTCGTCGCGTTGATGCGGGAGATCGTGGGGAGCTATCCAGTGGACGGTCTGCACCTGGACTACATTCGTTTCCCCAACGAGCGGAGCGGAGCGTATCCGCCGGGTGCGGCCGTGCCCGACTATCCGCGCGACCTGCGTACACTGGCATTGTTCAAACGAGCGACGGGTCGTACGCCCCAGGCGGCTCCGCGACAGTGGGATGCGTGGCGAACCGAAAACGTGACGCGGATTGTTCGGGACATACGCGCGATGATGCGGAAAGTGAATCCGCGTGCCAAGCTCAGTGCCGCAGTCGGGGCATCACCCAAGGAGGCGAAGCGCCGTTACTTTCAGGATTCGCGTCGCTGGGTTGCCGACGGACTGCTCGACGCCGTGTATCCCATGAACTACTCACACGACGCGACAACCTTCAACAAACGCCTCAGGAACTGGTCGGACATGCGGTTGCCGATCCCCGTAGTCGTCGGAGTTATGTCCGACAAGCGGGGCGGCTCCGTGGTCGTCGAGCAGATCAGCCGCACGGTCAAACGCACGGGACATTTTGCCGTCTTTGCGTATAACTCGTTGTTCGAGCGACTTGACCGCTCCGGCCGGCCGATCAGGAATCAACAGAGTGCCTCGAGAGCGGCATTACGGAAGCAAGTGATTCCCCATGTGCGCCGGCTTGCGGCTGCGCGCCTGCGACCGTCACTTGTATCTTCACGATGACATGCAGGAACTTCCGGACTTGATCGCAATCGGAATCGACGTGGGCGAGACGCGGACCCGTGAGGCCGCCGTTGATGGGGCGGATTGCATTCTTGCACGTCGTCAGCGGGCCACAGAGCAGATGTCCGCCGGCGGCGAGTTGTCGAGTGGCTTAACGGTGTGATTACGGGCATATGTCAAGACGTTGGAATCGGCGTGGTTATGCAGCTTCCCTGCCTGCTGGAGCGGACGGCGACTTGATTGCGTTCCGGTCAAGACGACGGCGGTGGGGCAGCAGTGTCCATCAAGCCGCCCCGTCTGGGCGACGACGCCGGCCTCATCGGCGCCGCAATGCAGGTGATAGCGTATGCGTAAGTGCCACGACCCGGTTCGGATCGGACTGGCCCGGCATTACACGGTGTTGTGCGATCGCTGCCCGATAATGTGTTGTGACAAGCTATCGGATTCTCTGTGATCTTATCCACGATCCGCATGTGGTTATCGCTATCGCTTCGGCACTCGACCCGCGCACGGGCTGACCGGGGGATAAGCCGCCTGACGATGCTATCGTCTTGACTTCACAACACGCGCCAGCCTAGCATCGGTACGGCATGTAGACGGGGGATCATTCCGGCAACGCAACGACGGAACGACGGTGGCAAGAGCCGTCGCGCCCGGCGGGAATCCACGTGAGAACCGCTCTTGGCGCGCACCGGTCCGGAATCTTGGAGGGGCTGTATAAACCTTAACCGCCGGATGAACGACTTTTCGCCTGCGGTGGCCGCCACTGGTGAAAGTCCCGTCCATAGAACACCTGTTTCAAGGGGGATGGAAGCAATGACAAGAACTCTGATAGCGGTACTGGCTCTCGTATCAGTCGCCAGTGGTCAGGTTACGCTGAGGGAAGGTGACCTATCGCCGGCAAGCGAAATCGCCTGGGACACGGACGACCTGGGTCTTATCAGGACGATGACGTTGGAGCTACTCGCCGAAGAGACCCCGTGGGCCCGGGCCAACAGCTTCCACATCGACACTCAAAAAGACGGTTTTGGCGGTGACGTGGGGTCTCCCACGAATGACATCCTCGTCTTCGGTGGTGTTGACGGTATCGGCGCTGTGACCATCGTCTCCATTCCGGCTGACGCGAATCTCTCGCTGCATAACGACATTGATGATGGATCCGGGAAGCAGGGATCAGGTCCCAACGGAGTCTTGGACACCGTAGACGCCTACGTCAACAGCGATCCGATCCACAACTTGACCGGGATAAGTGACCGGCAATTCCTGAAGTACTATCTTGCCGAGCCCGGCGTAACGTACATGTTCGAGTCGCCCTCCGGTGAAACGTCGCCCTTAGGAAGCGGATACGTGGCGTTTATCTTCATCGATGACAATCACACGGGTCCGAACCTCGATTTTAACGATATGATTGTCGGGATCCGGGCCGAATGCAGACCGGAGCAGATCTGCCCGCCTCTCGACGTCGTCTTCATCATGGACACGTCCGGGTCGATGCAGGAGGAAGGTGAGGCCCTTTGCGACACGATTGACGGTGTGATCGGCGACCTCGCAGCTCAAGGCATCGTGGTCGAGCATAACATTCTCGCCATCGATCCCATTCATTTCTGGGACTTGTTCTCATGCCAGTCGCGCGGTGATAGCGTCAGTGATCTGCTGGGCAACAGCGTACCGGGGGATCCGGACGGCTGCCCTGGGAACCTGACCGGCCATTACAATCACAACCGGGATGAGAACTGGGGCCCTGCCACCGCGATCGTTGCCGACCGATTTCCATGGACACACGGCGCCGTTCGCGTGATCATCCCAATCAGCGATGAGGGGCCGTGCCTGGGATCCAGTTGTAACGGATGCAACGATCCTGGGAGCGATCGAGACGCGGTTTCTAATGCAATCGCCGTGGCTGTTGCGAACGATGTCATTGTCTCGCCCATCACGGGTGACGGGTCTAGCCTGTGCGTGATCAGGCTTTCGGAGGACCTGGCGGCTGGTACGGGGGGGGACGGCCTTTCAGTCCACCAACCCGAGTTCGGATATGGCACAGGCTATCGCCGCCATCATCCTTGAGGCGTGTGAGACTTCGGATCAGTGTGACGACGGGGATCTCTGCACCATCGACGACACCTGCATTGATGGCGTGTGCGTGGGTACGCCGATCGACTGCTCGTTTCTCGATGATGAGTGCAATGTTGGTGCGTGCAACCCCTCGGATGGGATGTGCGCGACACAGCCTTTGCCTGCCGGCACAGTGTGCACGGATGATGCGATTGCCTGTACCCGGGACGAGTGCGATGGTGACGGAGATTGTGTGCACATACCTCAGGACGAACGGTGCACGGATAACGAAGTCTTCTGCGACGGAGTGGAGTTATGCGATCCGGACCAGGGCTGCGTGTCTTCGGGGAACCCGTGTGAGCAGGAAGAGGTGTGCTGCGAGGAGACCGGCAAGTGTGCGGCCGAGTGTTGCTCTGATGCGGATTGCGCAGACGAGCTATTCTGCAACGGACAAGAGACCTGTATGGAAGGGGAGTGTCAACCCGGGCTACCCCCGTGCATAAGCGGGGAAATCTGCGATGAGGAAACCGACGCGTGCGGCCCGTGCGTCAACGATGAGCAGTGTGACGACGGACTGTTCTGCAATGGCGAAGAAACGTGCGTTGAAGGTGAATGTGAGCCGGGGACATCACCCTGTCTGGCAACGGAAGTCTGCGATGAGGAAACCGACGCGTGCGGCCCGTGCGTCAGTGATGAGCAGTGTGACAACGGACTCTTCTGCGACGGCAAAGAAACGTGCGTTGAAGGTGAATGTCAATCCGGAACGGCGCCTTGTGTGCCTACCCGGATTTGCGACGATGATGCCGACGTGTGCGTTCCGTGCATTAGCGATGAGCAATGTGACGACGAACTGTTCTGCAATGGTGAGGAGACATGCGTTGAAGGTGAATGCCAGCCCGGGGTATCACCGTGTGCAAGCGGAGAGTCCTGCGAAGAGGACGGTGATCGATGCATACAAACCGCTTCACCTCCCGGCGGCATTGCATCCGCGCCATTGGATACCGACGGAGACGGTGTGCCGGACGTGCGTGACAATTGCCCGCACGACGCCAATGCCGATCAAGCCGACGAGGATGAAGACGATGTCGGCGACGTTTGTGACAACTGTCCAGCCGATGCCAATGAGGATCAACAGGATGCGGATGACGATGGCGTTGGCGACCTCTGTGACAACTGTCCGGATAGTGCAAACCCGGTTCAGTCCGATCCCGACGGCGACAACCTCGGCAGTGCATGTGACAACTGTCCCGAAATAGCCAACGTGGCTCAAGACGATACGGACGGCGACGGGGTGGGCGATGTCTGTGACAACTGCCTGGCAATCCGCAATCCCGCACAGGTCGACGACGACGACGACGGTGTGGGTAGCGTGTGCGATAACTGTCCGGAGACGCCGAATCCGGACCAGGCTGACAGTGACGGTGATGGTGTCGGCGATGCGTGTACGCCGGACGACGAGACAACTGAGCCTCCGGCGGAGGCTCCGCTCCCTTTGCCCGACTGCGCGATTCTGTTTTCGAGGATCGACGATGACGGCCACAGAGTCAGCGAATGGGTTGGAGGGCAGTTCGAGGTCGCTGTGGTCTACTCGGATGGGATCTCAGAGGATGCAACGAATAATCCGAATGTGACATGGTCCAGTTCCTGCGGCGGTTCGTTCGAAAGTGGCGAGTTCACCCCGCCAAGCGTGAACCAAAATCTGGCTTGCACGATCACCGCCACGTTGACGGATGATGACGGGATTGTTTTGTGCAACGGGAGCCTGGACGTGATCGTTGTCACAGATTACTGTCGAAATGACGGCAGGCTCTGTGGCGTCGGCTGCGGTTGCACGCCCGGGTCGGCGTTCGGGCTTGTGATCTTCCTGGGGTTGCTCGTCATGCGGTTCACCGGAGTGCGCCGGGCGATGCGCGGCTGTCGGTGATCGACAATGCCGTCACCCACCACAACATCCACATGTAACGTGTACGGGCGAGTTAAGCGGGATCCGTGTCCGGGTCTTTGTTGGGCATCCGGTAGAAAAAGCTCCGAAGATTATATCGGCCACCCGCCACATCTTCGTGGTATAGTCAGCACGAGCGGCGGATGATTCTGCGCCGGCTGTTCGTGATAGGCATGCACGGCGGGCGCGTGCTGGTACGTGGTGCCGCGCCGCTGCCAAACCTACGGAGGCTGACTGATGACGACCAAGCTCGCGTCGAACGAGGCTAACTACGACCCACTATGCCCACATTGCGAGAGGAAAATCGAAGAGGTGCACTGGCGGCAAGTTGAGGCCGTCAACGCCGAGTACTTGTTCATCTGCCCCAAGTGCAAAAAGATCATCGGGATCGGCGTCCGCAAAGCCGCCTGGATTAACTAGCGGCGCAGGTACGTCGCTCCTGACAGTCGCAGTGCACTGCGCTAGCCCGACGTCCACGCAGCCGATATCCTGTGGTGCATCATGGCAACGAGCAGCGAGAGTCGTTTTGTCGTGCCGTCGTTCACGCCTGTGTATCTGGATGAGTCTGTCCGCACGACGTTGGGCGATCGCGTGGCCGCGGCGCGGGATGAGCTGACCTGTTGCCGCGCGTGCCCGCGCAACTGCAAGATCGACCGGTTGGCGAACGTGGCGAAGTTTTGCAAGACGGGCCGATATGCTCGGATCAGTTCCGCCGGACCTCATCTTGGTGAGGAGAACTGCCTGAGCGGATGGCACGGGTCCGGTACGATCTTCTTCAGCTTCTGCAACCTCCGTTGCGCTTTCTGCCAGAACTGGGACATCTCTCAGGAAGGCCACGGTCGTGAGGTTGACGCGGGCGTGTTGGCCGACCTGATGCTTTCGCTGCAACAGCGCGGCTGCCACAACATCAACCTGGTCACACCCGAGCATGTCGTGCCGCAGATCGTCGAGGCGTTGGCGATTGCGATCGACAAGGGGCTGAACCTACCCATTGTCTACAACACGAGCGCCTATGACGCCCTGTCGTCACTTACGCTCATGGACGGCCTGGTGGATATCTACATGCCGGATTTCAAATTATGGTCGAAGCAGTCGTCCGCCCGGTTACTCAAGGCCAAGGACTATCCGGATCGCGCCCGCGAGGCCATCCGCGAGATGCACCGGCAAGTCGGTGATCTTCGCTTCACGTCCGACGGTCTGGCCTGCCGCGGTGTACTGGTGCGTCATCTGGTGATGCCGGGCTTGCCCGACGAGACTCAGCAGATCTTCCGGTTTCTCGCCGGCGTGTCGAGTGACACATTCGTAAACATCATGGGGCAGTACCATCCCGACTACGAGGTGGGCACGCGTGTGACTTCGGGTGGAAACGTCGGTTCGATTCGCTATGCCGAAATCAACCGGCGTCCGAGCGGATCGGAACTCGAGGGTGCGTATGAGGCCGCCCGTGCAGCAGGTCTTTGGCGATTCGACCAACGGCACCTGTGAACGCCTCGGAATTCACAAGTGAAATGCCAGCAATAAACACAGACGGCGAAATCCTTCCTGCCTGTGATTTATTTCTCGCCGCGGCTATAGCTATCTGATAAAAAAGAGGTTACGAATCCTTCAACGGTTTGATGCTGGCGTGCACAACCCGATTCCTCAACACGTGCCTTGCTCTTGTGCCGCAGAGTCGTACAATCCCAGCTTCCTGTTATTGTGCCGTGTCCGTGAGCGGGTGGGCCGATACCTCTTTCGTGTTGCTACGGTGTGGCATCCGGGCTCGGGATTTCGATCCGGCAACTGAACAACAGGGTGACGCGACGGATCACGTACCTCGAGGTTTATAAACGCAATCGTGCCGACGCAGCAAGGACGACCGTCGGCGTGGGATCTTGCAGACTCCTTGACAACAGCCGTGTTGCGGCTGGAAGGAGGAGAGACCATGCTGTTTTGGGAAGCCTTGAGCGCGTCGACCGAGCGCCCGAACATCAACTCAACTAATGGAAACACGCCGACGGTACGAACCCGTCGACTCCCGTACGACAAGCGGTGCACTGCGCTGACGAAATCAGGAACGCGCTGTCGCGGACGAATTCGACCGGGAAGTGAGTTCTGCCTGTTTCACGATCCTGAAATGACGGCGGAGCGCCGCCGGCGAATGGCCGCCAAGGCCGCACAAACCCGCCGCCGATTCAGCCGTCTTCCCGACGGATACCTGCGGAAGCTGACAAGCGTCGCGGCGGTCGGGCAGGCGATGGACCGCCTCTACCGGGAAGTCCGACTCGGGATCATCACGCCGGAAATGGGAAACGTTCTGTTTGGTATTTTGACACGCCTGCTGGATTCCGGCTTGGTCATGACGGGACCCTGTCCGGAGCGTAGCAAGTCCGCTCGGCTAAGACCCAAGCTTCGCGACTTGCTCACGCGCGCGGAGCGCGTGGCGTGGAAGAAGGCGGCGTCCAATGCCCCTCTGGTGTCACCTGATGCGAAGCTGAAGCAGGAGCCGAGCGGTCCGTTCGAACGCGCCGTTGTGAAACGTCGAACGCCGCAACAGGCTGTTGCCGCACCGGCTGCACTGACATTTCAAGCGGCGTCGTGAGTTTGGGCGGTACGGTCCGACTCGCCAGGCACTCAAACTGACCGGTTTAGCCTCAGCAAGCCGCAGACTTGAAGTCTGCGCGATGGCTCGAGTGTCGATGACGTTTCATCGACACTCGGACGTCCGCGTGGGCTTTGAATCCGCGGCTCAGTTGACGTGGTGTTGGCACGTTCGGGGTGAGATTCGCACTACATATTCAGGAAGTTGCCAATCAGGCGCGCGCCCTCTTCGGTGAGAAAGCTCTCAGGGTGAAACTGCACACCCTCGATCGGCATCGTCTTGTGGCGGATGCCCATCAGCTCATCGCGATCGGTCGTCACCGCGCTGATCTCGAACAGGTCGGGCAGCGAGTCGCGCTCCACCGTGAGCGAGTGATAGCGCGTGGCGGTGAATGGGACGGGAAGGTCTTTGTATGCGCCCTTGCCGTCATGTGCGATCAGGCTTGTTTTGCCGTGCATCAGGCGTGGAGCCCGCACAATCTTACCGCCGAAGGCCTGCCCGATGCACTGATGCCCCAGACACACGCCGAGGATCGGCACTTTCCCGGCGAAGTGCTTGATGAGTTCCACGCTGATGCCGGCTTCGTCGGGCGTACAAGGCCCCGGTGAGATGATGATGTGCTCGGGGTTCGTCGCTATCAGCTCGTCGACGGTGGCTGCGTCATTGCGCACCACTCTCATATTATGCTTGCCCGGCAACGCCCCAATGGTCTGCACGAGGTTATACGTAAACGAGTCATAGTTATCGATGATTAGAATAGCCGGCATGGTGGCACAACTTGTGTGCGGCGAGGTGGTGCAAGAGGAACGGTTACATCAGGGACGGAGGTGCAAGCGAAACGAACACGCGCACTAAGCGAACAGTGCATTAACGCGCTCCCTGTCGTATACGATGGGCCGGAGCGTGTAGTTGCCCTGTTCGATATCGGTTGCATCGTAGAGAATCTCCAGCACTCGTTGTCCGGCATGCAAAGCGATCGCGCGCCAGACGAAACGAGGCAATGCGTCCTCAAGTATGGTGTACTGCTCGTCGGCGGCCAACGATGTACTCCGTCGGATGTCCTCCTTGAACGCGTTCTCTGTTGTCAAGAATACATCCCATTCCAAGCGCTCGGTCAGGATGTCAGGGGTTGCCTCTCGCGCCTTTTCGAAGTCGTCGTCGATCTGCACAACTCTCTGGCGGATGGCGATGGCCGGGATTCGGATTTTGTGGTACAAAGGGAGTATCAGCGTTTCGGCGGCGAACACCACACTCCCTGGCACGTTGTCTTCCCCGTGCCACGACGATTTGAGTACCGGGATCTTCGGTCTTCTGTTCGTTTTAGGGAACCGGAGCGCGGGTTGACCAAGAGTAAGGCGAGCAAAGGGGCCAACCTGGTCGTCGTGAACGTAGAGCTTGTCGACTCTTGACGACGTGAACAACGTGCCGACCTCACCAAACGGCGTACATGAAGGACGCCCAGTGCTGTACCCGGTGACCGTAACGGCGTGCCCACCAAGGAACCGGGGCTCACCATGCGTCTCAATCACGGGGTTCGAGATGTCGTATAGTGCAGCGTTCAACATAACGGGGATCGCCGCCTTGAGGTAAGCGTAGCACACTGCCTGAAGCGAGGCCTCACCCGCGACGCTCCCCAGGTCCGGTTGGTCGTCCGGCGTCTCGGGTTGTATGTTGACCAGTTCCGGTTCCAGGTTGACCTTCTTTATCGCCCCCGCCATCTGGACCGTGGTCAATCCCGAACTCGGGACATCCCGTCCGAATCCGCCAGCGCGAACCAGCGTCGCCATGTGTGTGATCTCTAACGGCGAAGGCACATGATGCTCAAAAAGAGGACCGGTTTTCTGAAACAAAGACCATAGCGCGCTGGTGGCACACGCGGCGGCTACTCTATCTTGCTCTTGGAAGGCCAAGGACTCCACTGTCAAACGCAGGCCGGCAAGATGGGCCTCGTGCGAGCGGGTGACCGGATAATGCCGGCGGTTCTCGCCCTCGTATACTCTGAGGCACGTCCGCCCAACGAAGGTTTTCGGAAGCGGCTTGACGATAATGAACCCAATATAGTTCTCATTCAGAACATGCACTGTTAGCTCATGGGAGTGTCCTAGAATCGCGTCGCGGAAGTCGTTCTGCCCAAAGGCGATTTGAAAGAAATGCAGGCGAGAGCACCTGGATTTGTACTTGGAGTGCTCCTTGCCAAAACACCGAACGTAGTATCCCGCGTAGTCTTCAAGGAAATGCCGATCCGTATACGAGTGTTCTACGACGATGGTCTTTACACCGAGGTGCTTGAAATACTCCTCGAAATAGAGTCGATGGAGCTTTCTATCCACGGTACGCCGCGCGGCCCCTGCACAACATGCGAAGAACTCGCACAAGGTTCCGATGGAATAAGGACGGACCGTCAGAGGCTGGTCGCCTCCAGCAGAACACACGGGCATCGGTAGTGTAGCCTAAACGGTGGCTCTTCGGTTCAGCTGCTCTTCAGAGAGCTCGCGCTCTCGGTCGAGGGCTCTAACCGTGGCCTTGACAGTATCGCTTACCGGCACATCCGCCGTGCCGTGCTTTGACATCTGGTCGGACTTGTCGAGGATTGCGCTTACGGCTTTGTCTGCTTTAGTGGATCTTTCGTCGCGCGTGTCCATACAGACCTCCCTTGCCTTCGGTATTCGTTAGCGATGATATACCTCGCGCCACGGCTAGTTTTGCCAAACGATCCGCAAAGAAAGAAGAGACAACTTCCCCACTCCTAACTCGTGTCCCGAGGGCACCGCCCATTTCTACAGCCAAATATCGTCCCGGCGGGAGCGCCGGTCAACGGGAATGAACGCCCAATGAACGTCCCGCCAGGCCGCCACGGTCGCTTTCACGTACATCGCAACTCACAGCACCCCACATAAGGCATTCTACGGGACAATATAGCACAAGATGTTGAGTTGTCAAGGAATCCTGCATTTTTGCGCAACTTTTTTTGAAATATCGGGAGAGGCACGGCCCAGCCAGCGGGTTGTAGGTGTGGTGCTCAATCGTGGCTTCTGGCCTACGTACGCAGATACCAGTTCCGCCATTACCGCGTCGCTGATCAGGCGGCCTGGGCGGGTCAGCGCGATGTGGGTGTCTGAAACGGTCACGAAGCCGAGGTCAACCAGCCGGTCGAGTACGTCGCCAAAAAGCGCTAACGGGTCGACACCCGTTCGCTTGCGGAATGACTCGAACGACAGCCCTTCGACGAGCCGGAGCTGCATCATGATCATCTCGGTCATGAGCATATGCGTGTCGACAATTTCCGACTCGGCTTCGGCATGACCTTGCGTATCCATCATGCGAATGTAGTCGTCGATGTCGACGATGTTTTTGTACCGTCGACCGTCGACATACCCGGCCGCCGATGGACCGACACCGATGTACGGTTCGTTCCGCCAGTAGATCAGATTGTGCCGGCACATACAGCCGGGCCTTGCGAAGTTGCTGGTTTCATACTGCTCGAAGCCGACCTCGGAAAGCGTGTCGATCGCGCATAGATACATGTCTGCTTCAAGCTGCTCATCGCAGGGTGTGATTCGGCCAGCCCGCCGCATCGCGGTTAATCGCGTGCCGGATTCGTAGGTGAGGCCGTAGCAGGCCATGTGATCGGGTTCCAATTCGATGGCGCGGGTTAGCGACTGCAACCACGTGTCGAGCGTCTGGCCGGGAATCCCGAAGATCAGATCGAGGTTGATCTGTCGGATGTCGCAACGCCGAAGCATCTCGACCGACGGCGCGATATCGTCCGGAGCGTGCAGTCGCTCCAGCGTGGCGAGCTCTCTCACAAAGAACGACTGGACACCCATTGACACACGTGTCACGCCACCTTGCACCAGGAGCTTGACTTTGTCGTCATCGATCGTGTCCGGATTCGCCTCGACGGTGAATTCCGTTATCCGGTCTACCCGTGCCGTACGCGACACGGCGTCCAAGAGGCTTATGAGCTGGTTCGGCCGCAGGACCGTGGGTGTGCCGCCACCGATGAACACCGTGCGCAGATTGCCTGGACTATCACGCAAGCGTATCCCAAGTTCACGCCCAATCCGCATCACCAATCCTGCCGTATCGTGCTCTTTCACCGCGACTGAGTAAAAATCGCAGTAGCCGCACTTGCTCGCACAGAACGGGACATGCACGTAAAGGCCGTGGGGCTGGAATGCGGCGGGATCGGGATCGTCGAGGCCGGGCAACACATGCCCATCATACCAATTGGGGCCTGCAGTGCCACATAACTTGTGCGGATCCGATATGAAGTCCAAACCGATCAGCGATGGCACCAGCCGTGAGACGTTCCAGGAAATACGCGCGGCACACCTCAAACCGCCGGTGCATGGGCACGGTGGGCTTGGCGAACATGAGAGCCAATTCGTCGGAACGTGCCATAAAACAAGTCACATATAGAATAGTCTACGGCTTATCTTTACGCATCGCCACAATGGGGGCCTGGACCCTTTCTGCGTCCGGCCCGCGAAAAACAGCTCAACTGCCGCCGCACCGGCGGAACTCACAGGGCGCCATATAGTGCACGCCTTCCAGCTGACTACTCTATATCATACTTATATCACCAAGTCAAGATCATGGCAAGAGTAATTCGGAAAGATTTTCAGGTTCGAAGAAATGGGTGGCGTTTAGAGAAGTCCCGGGCCTGCGAAAATCGGCGATCTATGTCCGGTTCAAGAATTCCGACATGATGCCTTGAAGAGAGTGTCTCTCAAAATCCTAGAAACTACTGGCTAGGGGTTCAATTGCCCGGCGCTGATTGCCGTGGCGTACGCGGGAACTGCGGAGGCCGGCGCACCGGTGGGCGCAGCGGACTCTGACGCCGATCAACAGTCGTTTTCTTTTCGTTACGCAGCGCCGCATCCGCGCGTTGCTGATCTTCCACAGCCATCGAGTCGCGCCCGGTGGCGATGAACCCGTCCGCCGGCGATGTGTGCCGGGCGCTTGGCACCGCCTGGTCGGTGGTCACTTGTGTCGTACGTCGGTTGGGTGCTCGGCAGGTTGCCATCGAAAGCGCGGTCAGCACGGCGAACAGGACTATAGCATTCCCCTCTATTGTGCGGCGGAATTGTGTATACCGAACACGCCTTGACAAAGGAGAATCCGCGCGGGCTGAAACCTTGACACGCGGTGCAGCTTCGCTACGGGAGCTTCGCCCCATGGGACCGCGCGTCAAGGACAGGTTCCACGGCTCGCTACACAAAAACGGGAAACGTTCTATCACTTGTGTGTTACAACCATATCGTGATGACAACAGTTGCAGGTCGGATGAGTGAACGTCGTGGCGGCGATGTTGGGTGACCATCACGATCTTCGCAGTCGCACTCCACCCAGTGTGCTTTTTATCAAGCGTCATATTGCCGGGTTCGTAATCTACGTTACGTGTGCTGAATGACCAGGATGTTGTCGGGCAGGAACGACAGCACCTTGGCAACCTCCTCCCAGGGTACATCATCCCCCGCCGTAACGGGCCTCGGCAGCAGCGTCTTGGCGTCGCCGACGAGATCGCACAATTGATGGGCGCTGCGCTGCACGATATCCAGACTCACGCCGGACCACTGGTACTGCTTGATTGGAAACGACGCCAGTCCGGGCCTGATCAGGTGCACGTGGTTACCCCGAGAGGCCACCAGACGCCCGAGGTCGACGTCGAGGTCGTCGAAACGCATCTTCGCCTCCAAGGCCAGACCAGAGTCCATAACAGCCATCCCGTCCCCGGTCAGTGCTCCGGTGGTCGGGATACAGCGGTAGTCCGCCGGCTCCAACCAGAGATTACAAGCCTTCTCCTGCATGGTTCCCTCAACCATTGACCGCGTGACCCATAGCGTAGCGCCAAGTTATTATCGGCACTTGTCAAGCGGTTGTCTTGCAGCAGCGCATGATTTATGCCCGATACTGGGGAAATCCTGTTAGTTATCGGACTATCGGCGTCCATCCCTGGGCAATCCACCGTGCCAAGACACTGCGGATGAGCCGAATCGGCGGGCGTACGCCGGTACGGGCACGCGATCGGCAAGCTCATCCTGCACCAGGCAGCAGCGATCGGCGGGCGACAGTGTTCCAACGGCCTGTAGTGTTTCGGCCTGTGATTCCCGGCACGAGGCTGCACACGTTACGGCGCCGAGGTCGTATGCTCCTTCCCAACGGCGTTCTTGCGTACCCCACGGAGGCAGGTCCACAAGATCCTCAGGGACAATCTGATGACACTCCAACTGGTGCGGACTAGGCTGCCGTGCGGTCGGCCCACACTTGGATAGCCGGTCTCATCGGGCGTGGCGGTCTCCCAATTGTGAAACAGTCGCCCCCATCGACTGTACATCGCAGCCTCCACGCGGATCCGCCCTCGCATTGGATACCAGAATGTGTCGTGGTACAGGATGCTGGCGATATACGCCCATGGCGCCAGCCAGGTCTTGAGCGACCACTCGAGGAATTTCTTGAGCCGACCCCAGTAGATCAAATGCTGCATCCTCGCGGCGAACGTCATCCGTTTGAATGGACCGACGAAGTGCCAGTTTTCGGCTGCGACGGCCTCGTCGCCAACGATCTCGATCTCGCCGGGATCGCCGCAGCCGAGTCCTCGCTCATGAGCGAGTCGGATGAATCTCACGTCGCTTAGCGGCTCAAAGCCCATCAGCTTCGCTGCGATCGCATCGATCGCGACCTGATCACTCGATGCGAGCAGCACGTTCTTCACATAGGGGATCATGCATCGCGGGCCCGGACCGTCGCCGGCGAACGTGCCGTCCATCACCGCGAAGATACCGCGATGGATCTTCTTTTGGATCATAAGGAGGTCGACGAGCGTGTCGTGGATGACCGGATGGGTCCAGTGGCGATGCTCATTGAGCAATCCGCCGAAGGCGTTCTTCATCGCTCCGGTCATCGTGGTGAACACGTGCGTCTTGACCGTCGGCAGATGGATTATGTTCTCACCGATGAAGCGTTTGGGGATGCTAAAGCCCTTCGGGTAGACGTCACCCAGACAGAGAAGCTCATCGACAAGATCGCCGACGGCGTCCCGAATCGATATCCACTCCACGTCGGGGTCGTAAAGGTGGATATTACGCAGACCGTGGTTCTCCACCACGGGCAGTTGCTTATTCTCACGCTCGCCGAGCCTCGCATCGATCACGACGGTTCGGTTATGACAGGCGTGGATCAGACTCGGGTCGTATCCGTCGCGTTTCATCGCCCGGATGACACCCTCCAACTGCCATGGCGTCGTTGAGCACCCCGGATAGAAGAAGTGCCAACTGATATTCACCTTGAGCGCGGTATCGGCCTCTTTTGCGATGACATCCCGGTAACCGGCTAGGTTCATCACCCGGTGATAGTCCGCAAGCACGGTTTCGGGGGACGTACGAACAACGGCGACCTTAGAATTAGCCATATTCGACCTTCACCTGCCCATCGGATGCGTCATGCTACAGCGAGTCTCGCTTCCGTGTAGCGGTGTTGTAGTCATTGTAGTCGCGTTGATACGGACAAGTCCGCGCGCTAAAGCCCGCGGATCGCTGCTCGGAAACACAGACTCCTCTAAATCGTACACATCCGCGCGGCGATCATCCATCTCCTACAAGACCGCTAAGGGCGTCTGAGCCGAACGGCCAGAACTCGTATGCAATGGCCAGTGCGCAGACGGCCCACAGCAGGACCGCTGCAAGCAACGGCCTGTCGCGCAGAACAATCTCGGTGGGCCCGGCGTAAACGCCCAGTTCCGTGAGCATCGCAAACCGGAAGATGCCGTATACGACAAGCGGCAGCGTAAAGAACAAGTATTCCTTGTGGAACGGAGCGGGATGCCCGCCGGTATCCATCGTGTAAAGGAGAAACGTGATTACGGCGATCCCGGCTGACACCGTGATCAGGTGGTTCAGAAGGTCGGGTGTGTAGCGCAGGAGCGTTCGGCGGTGCTGGCCGGCGTTGCTAATGTCGTCAATCATAACGAGCTCACACCGCCGCTTCCCGAAACCCATGAATAGGCAGAGCGTAAATACGCACGCCACGAGCCATTCGGAAGTTACGACGCCTACCGCCAGCGAGCCGGCCCAGGCACGCAGCACGAATCCAACAGCCACAACGATCACGTCAAGGATGATCCTTCTCTTGAGCGCCGCCGAGTACACGAGTGTCATCACGAAGTACGCTGCAAGGACGGCGGTAACCTGATCGTTCAACAGCAGCGTGCTCCCGATTGCGGCTGCGATCACCAACAAGCAGGCGATGCCAATCGCGACCGGTGTTCGGATGGCCCCACGGGCGACTGGGCGGACTCGCTTGGTCGGATGACTGGCGTCGGCCTTGCGATCCAGAACGTCGTTGATCGCATACGTGGCGCTTGCGACGAGACAAAAGGCAATGAAGGCGCCCAGGGCCTGCAGAAACGACTCGGCTGAAGACAGCTTCAGGCCCGCGGCGGGTCCGGCGAACACGACGACGTTTTTGACCCACTGCGTTGGTCGAAGCAGCTCGACGTAATCGCGCGGCGCCGCTGGTGTCGCCGTCGATGACGAGATGTTGTCCGCGCTCTCCACTACCGCCAAAGCCTCCGCCGCGATCCATCGCTCGATCCGATCGCATCCGTCCCGGTTGGGCGGATATTATGGGACATTTCTCAACCGGAAGCGACTGCGAATCCATTTCGTACCACGATGATCCTAATCGTTGGGGGACATTGAGGCCACCGATTCCCGTGCCCGGTGGTACCCGCTGATCCGCCTGCTCTTGGACGTAAGCCCCACAAGGCGATAGGGTTCCCTAGGAGTGGTGAATGTGATGCGGGATCCGAACGCCGCCCAGGTGGCGTCATTGGCATGTGATCGCCGGTGCTCGCCGCCGGCGTGTTTGACGATCACCGGGAACGAGCATGGTGACCAATCAGCAGCAAAAAGCGGTCATACTTCTCTCGGGTGGTATCGACTCCACCACGACAGCCGCCGTCGCAAAGGAACGGGGGTTCGACGTCCATGCGCTGACGATCCGTTACGGCCAACGCCATGCGATCGAGGCGGAGGCGGCTGCACGGGTTGCCAAGGCTCTGCGGATCACGCGACACGTATTCCAAACGATCGACCTGCGCACATTCGGTGGATCGGCGCTGACCGACTCGATCGACGTTCCCAAGTCCGCCGACGTTTTGCGGATCGGCGGCGGCATTCCGGTCACGTACGTCCCCGCGCGGAACACGATCTTTTTGGCACTGGCTCTTGCGCATGCCGAGACGATCGGCGCATGCGACATATTCTTCGGTGTCAACGCCGTGGATTATTCGGGTTACCCGGACTGTCGGCCCGAGTTCGTCGAGACCTTCGAGCAGCTCGCTAACGTGGCCACCAAAGCCGGCGTGGAAGGCACAAGGTTTGCGATTCACGCCCCGCTTATGGAGATGTCAAAGGCTGACATCATTCGAGAGGGTCATCGGCTTGGCATTGATTTCGCGTTGACCCATAGTTGCTACGACCCGACGCCGGACGGACTGGCCTGCGGCCTGTGCGATAGCTGCCTGTTTCGCAAACAGGGCTTTGAACAAGCGGGGATCCCCGATCCGACGCGGTATGCGACGAGTGGAATATAGGACGTATCCCGAGCCAGCATGCTCCGGCACGGCAGCCCACTCACTTGCGCTCGGGGCTCGGATATCCCGGTCGTGGTCCGAGTGTCACATCTCCCCGGCGATCAAGGCTGCGCCGAGGGCACCGGTGTATTGGGGGTGATCGGGGACGAGGACTTCCCGGCCAAGAGCATCACAAAGCAGTTCAACGATGATCGGATTATGTGCCACCACGCCGCCGGTCATTACCACGTCCCCGACGAGCGGGTCCATCTCCAGGATGCGCTTGACAACCGAGCGGAACGCGGCTTTGACGATCTCGGGCAGCGGCGTGCCATCGGCAATCAGTTTCAACAACTCAGTCTTGGCAAAGACGGTGCAGAAGGAACCCAGCTCGACGTTGCCGGTGGCTTGACTGGCCAGGTCGTTCAACGCGGATAACGGTGTGTCCAGGGAATTGGCGATCTCTTCGAGAAAAGCTCCCGTGCCGGCGGCGCACTTGCGGTTCATCTTGAAGTTTCGGCGATCGCCGCTGTCTTCAATTACGATGACCTTGTTGTCCTGCCCTCCGATGTCGACAATCGTGATCGCATGGGGGAAGCATGCGTAGGATCCACGGGCGTGGCAGGTAATCTCGGTTACGGTCGAGGCGGCGAAGTCCACGCTGCGCCGTCCGTAGCCGGTGGTTACGACGTGTTTGATGTCCGCAACATTAAGGCCGGTCACGGTAACTATTTCGTCGAAGCATGCCTTAGCGGCTCCGGCGAAATCCGCTCCCGACTTTCGCAGCGACCGTGCCCGCACCAAACCGCCGTCCAGCAAGACGGCCTTGGTGGCTGACGCTCCGATGTCCAAACCTAATGACCAGCGATTAGACATTGATGGCAACTGAAGTCCTCTTTCGCGAGCGTGCCAGATTGATCAGAACCTAAGCGCGAGCGACGGGTTCTTTGTCCCCGCGCTGGCGCTTGGGGCTCGGATTAGCTAGGCGCTCCAACCCGCCCGGCGAGTTGCTCAACGAACGCCTCAATCTGTGTTTTCGCTTGCTCGTCCGAGTAGCATCGAAGGTCGTTTAAGTCGCCCGCAATCGTGATCGACGGTATGCCGAGCCGTTCCTGGAGCCGCTGGGCCATGCCGTAGCGGCAGTTCGTGTTGCTCGGGCAGGTTTTGGAATCGTGGAACACGATGCCGTCGACGCCGAACGTGTCGATCATCTCCTCGAGATACTTCTCCTTGCACGGGTCTGACCGCACGATGAACAGTTCGGTGTACGCTCTGGCCATCGACCTGAACGGGTCATCGCCATCAAGCGCGGTGAATATCCACGAATTTGCATAGGTGCTGGCCACCATGCAGGTCCGCAGTTCCAGAAACAACGTGGCCAGGTCGCGCAAACGACCCCAGATCGGCATGCCTTCCCAGTACAGCCGGAGTCGCTCGCCCTCGACGGCCGCCACTTTGTCGGCAATGCGGGTTTTCAACTCCGGGATCAACTCGTTGTAATAGTCGATTGCCAGTTGCGTCCCGCGCATCACCACCGCAGGGGCCATGTGGATCGTGCTGTCGAAAAACGTCAGCGGTGACGGCGTAGTGGCGGCTGTCTCCAGTACTTCCTTCCAAAGGTTCGAGCACTGACGCGATAGCCGCACGGCCTCACGCAGCCGATCGATGTCGAACTTCTCACCGCTGACATCTTCGAGCGTGGGCACCATCGCTTCGATCTGACCTGCGATGCCCTCCACATGCACGTCCGTCACCTCGCTGACACCGCGGTAGCACTCGATGCCGATGACCGGCTTGGACCAATGCGTTCCGTACCAGGAGAACCAGTCCAGTACCTCGCGGCATTGGTTGGTGTTATAGACCAGTACGTCGGGCTTGGGGATGGCTGTGATGCCCTTGTAGGCGTCGCTGAGCGGAGTGCGGTCTTGTAGAAAAGCGCCGATGTCGCTGGTCAGATATGAGCAGATATCCGGTGAGTAACCGATGGCGTTGGCGGCGGGGATGGTCTCGGATGCCATGCGTGTGGCACCGAGCATGGCCCCGTGGTTTTCCGGGAAGTAGACCAAAAAGCCCATCGCTCGCAGAAGCTCAGCCGGCCCGACGCTTGTGCACCAGGCCACCTTCGGGTATCTGTCCTTCGCGGCCCGATCCAGCTCATAGAAGTGGTCGGCCATCAGCTTTCGCATCGTCTTGGCCGCTGCAATCTTCTTGATCTCGGGTTTGTTCGCCTCAGCCATCAACAAATCTCCAACGTTCGTAGGATCCGCCGTGCGGACCACCCCTTGTGACAACGTGTCATGGTACTCGAAAAGAAACGGTCCGCACAGCAGACCTTGCGTGGTGAATGCGCGGCTTCACCGGGCGTGGATGACCCTGGTTCCGGCGACGCGGTCGCCGAAGCGTGCCCTTTCAGCCGAACATACAATGAGGACAACTCCAAGTATGTTCACGGCAGGCAACGCATCGACCGCACGCAGAACGTTCCTCACGAGGCTTTTGGTCAAGCTGGGTCTGCTGCCGTCCAGCCCTACGATGCGCAGGCCAAACAGCCACTTACCCAGCGTGAATCCCACCCAGCCCTCGAGAAGGACGAAGTAAACGCAGATGATGCCCAGAAACATAAGACACAGCGGATCCGTGATAAACCAGCCGTAGACCCAGCGATGATCGGCGGCGCTCATCAGCCAGACGCCTTTCACAATTCGAGTAATCGGGAAGAAGAATACGCAAAACAACACGGTGTCAAGGACAAGCGCCAAGAAGCGAGGCCAAAGACCGGCGTAACGGGTGTCAGGCATCCCATGACCTCCGGTGTTCACCGCCATACCAATACGTGACGTGTCATGTCTCGTCATTGCCCACAGCAATCGGTCCTTCGACGGGTTTGCGATGTTCCGCTCGGCGAATCGATATCATCTCGGCTGCGATGCTCACTGCGATCTCCTCAGGCGTCACAGCCTTGATGGCCAATCCGATCGGCGTATGAACGCGGTCGAGCTGCTGTTGGGTAGCGCCGCTTTGTCTCAGATTGACGAAAACGGTCTTGATCTTCCGGTGACTCCCAATCATGCCGATGTACTTGGCCGGCGAGTCGAGAACGGCGCCGAGAGCCTGTTCGTCGTACTGGTGGCCGCGCGTCACGATGACAACGTAGGTGCTAGCATCGATCTGCCAGTCAGCAAGCGTCTTGGTAATGTCACCAATGACCGGGTTGACCGGCGTAGGAAAACGCTCGGCGTTGACGAAGTTGCTGCGGTCGTCGATCACGCTGACGTGAAAACCAAGCGGTGGCATGACGGCAGCCAATGCGCGACCGACATGCCCGGCCCCGGCGATGACCAGCTTCGGCGCGGACTCGAGGTTAAGGCGATACTCCACCGGGCCGTTCAACGTCGCGACCCGAATCGGGATCGTAGCCGGGTGCCCGGTGCGAAGCTGATCGAGTGCCTCGCGGAGTGGATGAATCTGATCCTGCCCTGATAGCACGGCGATGGCAACGTCCATCCGGCCGCCGCAGATCGGCCCCGTTTCGCCGCTGCTGTCGTGGTCCAAACCAAAGGTAAATACACCGCCGAGATTGCCGGTAGGGCGGTTACCACCCGCTGCTTGAGGCGCTGTGATCAATAACTGTTTTGCCTGCCGCGTGACATCAGCCTCCGTCATCCCACCGCCGACGGTGCCAATGATCTCGCCCTTTTCGCTCACACATGCCATCGCCCCGGGTACCTGAGGCGTCGACCCCCGTGTCGCGATGATGACACAAAACGCCACCCGCCGCCCGGCGTCGACTTCTCGAACAATCGTATCAAGCGTTGTCGTCGGATCACTCATGTCAACAGGAATGGCGGGTCATTGACTCACCTGACAATTGCTCGTCCGTATTCCGCCACGACCCACTCCCAAAGGTCCATCAAATACGGCCTCATGCCTTTATCCTCTTGCGTCTATCCAGGAAAATCATCGGCCACAACGCATGCTACACAAAAACCGAGTTTGATCTATACCCCAAACAAGCGAGCCTTATGAGAGTGTATAATCATTACAGAGTTTCAGTGATGGTTTCTGCCTCAACTGGTCAATCATTTCCGGATGAAAACGGCATCTGGAGAAGATCGTCACGGCTGGACCTGGAGAATACGTCCCCGATGTGACCGAGGGAATCAGTCGTGTTGAGGTTTTACCAAGAGCGAAAGTCGTCAAGCGAAGTCGGAACTACCCGCGCCACCGTTGCTGGTGGAAGAGGAAGCTGCCATCGATCGCCCGGTTCGCTTGGTGCGCACGGCTGTGGCGATCCTAGAGCCCACCGAGCCTTTTGGTTGGATGGTATCTGCGGAAGCGACCCGGCGAGGATTCTATGAGGCGTCCAAGAAGGCGATCGATAGGCGATGGCGGCAACTGGATCAAGATCATTGGCGGAGATGCACTTTCCCGGATGGGTGCAGGGCTCGACTTCCTGCATCTATTGGTGCATTTGTATGCCGCTGTCACCGCAGCGTATCGCGGCGACGCCAAGGCGGTGCCGAAGCGATCCTACGGATTCGCGCCGCCTATCTCAGCGAGGACGATCGGGCGGAGCGGTTCCACGAACAACGCCCTCGTGGCCGGGCCGCCGGCCGGAATC
>CAZJTP010000022.1:0-30749 GCA_964548955.1 uncultured Phycisphaeraceae bacterium | reverse complement strand
GCGAGATCCGCGACTCGTTGGATCTTCTCCTGAATCTTGGTGGTCTCCACCTGTCTGTCGGCCGCAGATGGCGGGACCACCATGCCTGAACTGGCCCGGTGGACTTAAGGTGCGTGACGTTATGCGAGGGTATACCCCGTTGGGCCTTCGATCAGACCCGCGTTGGCGGCATTTCGGGAGACAGCTGGACGCGAGCTGCACGACCGATTCACAACGTTCCGTAAAAACAGGGGCTTACGGCGAGTCGGAGTGCTTGGAATTGCAGGCATGCGCGAGGTGCGCACACCCTCTAGAATCACCCCCAAGGGGAATTGAACCCCTGTTGCCGGCATGAAAAGCCGGTGTCCTGGTCCACTAGACGATGGGGGCGGCAATACCGTTTGATCGGTCCGACAATGCGGACACAAGTACTGCAAAATAGCCAATCCGGTACGGGGCGTCAACGACTGGCACCCAGCGCTCCGGCAAGTGTGGCGACTTTTGTGGCATCAGGCTGCAGAGCGGGTCCACCACCGGTCCCATTGACCGGATTCTCGCAGGGCCACGGTCAAAGCCGTATCGCGGAACGCCATTTCGCCTGCCTCCTGCCTTAGAGAATCAATACCACATCCATGATCGTAAGATGCCACAATCCCCGCGTCGGCGCAATAAAGTGAGGCGCGACTATTTACTCCTCGCCCCCGAAAATGGCCTCACCCCCGATGAGGATAGGATCGGGTGACGCTTGACGAGACATCTAAGCAGCCTCTATGATCTGATTCGGGAAGCCGCCGTGTATCCCAACGTGTAGCCTGTGTGCGGATAGTGCCGGCACGAGATTGTGACTTGCCGGCCAGGCGGGCTAACCCTATGACTCGCTAGATCGAACGCCATCGAAACGGCGTGATTTTCGAGACCTGCACGAATACCTGTGTTTGCTTTCATGGAGCGTGCCCTATGCGTGGTGCCGCAAGACTGAGGATAGGCTTTGGCCTCTTATTGGTCCTGGGAAGTGCGATGTGGGCCGTGGGCGGTATTGTGTCCTGCGGAACCGCACCCACTCCATTTATTGTCCAAGGGCCCGGTCATTTCGGCAATGATCCACCGACATTGACGTTTCTCGAGCCGACCGGCAACATCACGAGGGGCCAGGGTGATCCCATCCTGCTCCGCTGGACCGACACCGATCGCGACAACAACGCTCAGATCAGCTTCTCGCTGGTGAGCACGACGTCAACTGAATCCATCCTTTTGGTCACGGGGATCGACGAAAACGACACCACAGGACCCGATACGTTTACGATCAGCACAACGCTGATCGCGCCGGATACGTATAACATTCTTGCCACGATCTCCGATGAGGTTAATCCGCCCGTCGAGGTGTACGCTGTGCTGTCGCAGGCGGCCGTCTCTCAGCGGGTTGTGGTGACGATTGTCGGGCCGGGGGAAGGTCCGCAAACCGAGCCGCCGAGGATCGTGGTCACGGAACCCACATTTAACCTGAGCGTGGCCCAGGACGACATTCTCACGATCATCGTCCAGCCGAGCGAATCGGCACCTGACCCCATCAATCCGGTTCCGTACGACTCGGACAGCAATGTCCGCTTGTTCATCGTGGCCGACCTGGATCTGAATCCCAACAACGACGATCCGGCGAACCCGGATCCCTCGCAGATCATCGTGTTGCGGGAACAGACGGTCCAGGCCGGTGCCTTCGAGGTGATCACCTTTGATATCCCGATCGATCTCGCCGTGACTCCGCCACGTCCAGCCGGTGAGCCTTACTACATCCGGGCGACGGTGGACGACGGGACGAATCCGCGTGTTCATCAGTATGCCATCGGGAAGATCAGCGTGGTTCAACTGGCGGCCGGCAAAATCGATCTGTTCGACATCGGGCGTACAAAGTCCGGCGCGAAGTTCCAGGGCTTCAATCCAGGGGCAAACTTGGGATCGGAGATTACTTACATCCCTGATTTCGATGTGGATGGTATCGAGGACTTTGTGATCGTCGCGCAGTTCGGCAATCCGCAGAACGTCGGCCCGGTCGGGGAGGCCTATCTGATATACGGGCGCGACGAGATTCGTTTCGGCGGAACGATTCCGGTGAATTCGGTGGGCGATACGGTGTCCGGCGTAATTTTCCAGGCCCCGCCGGTGCGTACCGGTTTCTACCCAGACCCGACCGCTCGAACCGATGGGATTGTCGACGTCGATTACCTTCCTGATCTGACAGGTGACGGGCGCCCGGAACTCATCTTTGGGCTCCCTCACGTGCATTGGGCGTACGACTCGACCGACTACGACCCTGCCGACGAAAACCCCACGGACATATCACCGTGGGGCTGCTATCCTGATCTGATCGTGAACAACCTCACGGATCAGGACGACGACAGGCTTGATGACACGGGCTGGTATGCCGGAGGGATGGCTGTTGTCATCAACAGTCAGAACCGCGATAACAATGGTCTGATCAACTTGGACCGCCTTGAATCCACCGCCGTCGCGCTTGAGCTCGCCGGGCAGTTCCCTGCGGTTCTGGATGCGGGCGGGCTGAGCGGCACCGGAAACATTATCGGCCGGGCCGACAACGATAATACGGAGAACCTTGGGGATGACCCGCAAGAGGGTGGACGGATCTCCGGCTCGCGCATCATTGCCGGCGGGTTTGATTGGCTGGATGCCTTCTTCTTGAATCAGCCGCCGCGGGAGGGCCTGTTCGGCCAGAAGGTCTCGTCACTCGGCGATCTCAACAGTGACGGTTTGGCTGAGGTCATCATCTCGGCGCCGCGCAACGAGCGCTATCTCGCGGACCTGGAGAGTGAATCCATCACCAGCACGCACCTGTGGTCCACTCTCTACATGGGCAGCATCCTGGTACTCCCCGGCTTCAATTACAACATCCAGAATTGGCGAGAGATGAATGACGACAACGGAACCTCAGTAAGCCCGTATCTGGATCATCACACGTTCCCGCCTTATGGCAATTGCACGGGGGCACAGTCCGGACCACGGCAGTACGTGATTCCGGCCGAAGCGTTTGCAATCTTCGCGGAAGACATCGATGACATGCTCGGCGGCGGACAATCGGCGGGCGATTTCAATCAGGACGGTCTCGACGACATCCTTTGCGCGGCGCCTCTGAACGATCGAAGCAGCTCGCTTGCCGATACGGGCACGGTGTACGTCATTTACGGCCGAACGATCTTCGGTGAAGTCCGTCTGAGTAGCGCCGATGATCCGGTGATGCGGCCGCCCATGTTGCGCATTCGCGGTCTCTCGCTTGGCGATCAGATCGGGTGGCGAGCGACCGCCGGCCTCGACGTCAACGGCGACCGTATCGACGACGTATTCATCGGGTCGCCGCGTACCGACTGGGGAGGTGTCACACGGTCGACATGTGCCGGGGACTTCAACGGGGACGGCGCCATCACTCAGGGCGACCTTAGCGTGCGGTCGTTCAACACGTGTGAAGCACAGTACGGTGATGATGTCTTCTCCGACGACGGATGCAAGGTCTTCGACTACGATAACGACGGTCACGTCGACGACGACGATCGGTGCGTGTTCTGTTGCCTGTCGGATGATTGCGACCCGGAGGATAGTTGCGTCTTCGGCCGCGACGACGACTGCTGCGAGTCGCTTGTCGACAACGGTTTTGTCGGCATAGTCTTCGGCGGTGTGTTCATAGACGGCGACCGCGATATCACCCAGCTCGCCACGAGTCAGCTCCCCGGCGTCATCTTCTTCGGAGGCAGCGCGGGGGATCGTTCGGGTTTCGATATCAGCTCCGCCGGCGATTTCAACCAGGACGGCTTCGGTGACATACTGATCGCGGCCCCCGGCAGAACGGAACAGGACTCCGCAGGTCGAGAGCGGCTTGGTGTCGTCTATCTGATCTTCGGGGGGACTCATCTGACGAATACGACCTGGAATCTGGAGGAGGTCGGCTCGGAGAACCTGCCGGGCATCGTCTTTCTCAGCCCGTACACCGAGGGTCGTCCCAACGAGGCTGCGCCGATGACAGTGGGATTCATCGGTGACATAAACAACGACGGCTTCGGGGACATCGCCATCGGCAATCCCAAGGCGGATTTCATCGATCCAAGCTATCCGCAGGGGCCCGACGCGCCAGGCAGCGACCCGGCCACCGGACGCCGATCGGATGTCGGCGACGTCTACGTGATTTACGGCAACAACTTCGGAAGCAACCGCGCGCTGCCGTGACCGGGTTGCGTTTTGTGAGGCGCGGGTCAGCATAAATCGGCGGTTGGGAATGCATTCATCTGCCTCGGAGTAGGCGCTCGGAGGCCGTGGAACGCGCCTGTGCCCCTTTCCTCAAACTCGTGCCGAACTGACAATCTCCAAGCGACGTAGTATGCTCATTGGACTGGTCGAGGCAGTTGTGTCGCTTTACTGAGTGACACATCTGGTATAAACGCCCCGCTGCCAAGAGCCGGCCCATGCGTTGTGTCGCGTGGTTCGGCGACGGCTGTTACATGGGTTTAAGGAAGACTGCGGATGGCACACGGTCACCTCAGGGGGGTCGAGGCTGAAACGCTCAAAGCGAGCTGGTTGTTCATTCTGACGCTGATGGGCGGGATGCTCGTGTTCTGCTCGTTCGTCGTGGACTTCCCGTCCGTGGCGAGGACGCTTTTCCAACACGAGGTAAGTGTGGGCCCGGGCGGGCGAACGCCCAATCCCTTCGCTGACATAATTGCGCTGGCCGGTACGGTCATGCTCGCTTCGCCGCTTGTCTGGCACGCCCTCAAGTGCCTTGTGCATGGTGAAACGCACATGGAGGAGTTGGTGTCGCTGGCGATTGTGGCGGCTGTTGCTCTGGGCGAGTATCAAGAGGCCGGCATCATCGCCTTCTTCATGGTCATCTCTAATCTGATCGAGACGCGAACGGCTCTTGGTGCCCGTGCGTCGATCGAGTCGCTTCTTCGCCTGACGCCGGACCAGGCCCATCGGATCCAACCGGACGGAGGCGAGGAGGTTATTGACGCCAAGGCCCTGAGGCCGGGCGAGATCATCCGCGTACGCCCCGGCGACAACATCCCCGCCGACGGCGAGGTCATAGGCGGCGAATCCTCCATCAATCAGGCCAACATCACTGGCGAATCACTCCCCGTCGACAAAGGTATGGGAGCTGAGGTCTTCAGTGGCACAAACAACCTTACCGGCGCTTTGGACATCAGGGTCACCAAGGCCGGAAAAGACACCACGCTGGGCAAGGTCCAGCAGCTCATTCTCGATGCGGAGAAAACGCAAAGCCCCATCATGCGGTTGATCGATCGGTACGCCGGATGGTATACGCCGACGATCTGCATGTTGGCCGCCATCGTCTGGTTCTTCTCGGAGGACAAGGATGTGGGTATCCACAAGGCGATCACAATGTTGATCATCGCCTGTCCTTGTGCGCTGGTTCTGGCCACTCCGACGGCCATGGTGGCTGCTCTTAGCTGTGCCGCCCGACTCGGGGTTCTGATCAAAAACGTCGTCCAGCTCGAATTCGCCCGGACGCTCACCGCCATGGTCTTCGACAAAACCGGGACGCTCACGACCGGAGAGCTTTCCGTAACCCAAATGAAACCGGCACCCGGTGTGGACGGGGCCGATTTGCTGCACGCTGGCGCGTCAGCCGAGCAGATGAGCAAGCACCCGGCGGCGCTTGCCCTCGTCGAAGTCGCCAAGAAGGCGAAGCTGGAATTGACGTCTCCCGAGTCTTTCAATGAGGTGTCCGGGCGCGGCGTCACCGCGAAAGTCAGTGATGACCAGATCATGGTCGGGCGGAGCAACTGGCTCGCCGAGCAAGGCGCGGATATGAGCATCCTGGACGACCCTGAATATGCCGAGCCGGAGGGTGTCAGCATGCTCTATGTAACGCGCAACGATAAGTGTCTTGGCTGGGTCGGGTTGGAGGACCGGACACGAAGCGAGGCCCGGGCGGCGATCGATGAGCTGCGCGAGCTTAAGATTCGCAACCTCTCGATGGTCACCGGGGACAAGTGGTCAGTGGCCCGCCGCGTCGGCGCGGAAATGGGATGCAGCGAGGTACAGGCGGAAGTCCTGCCCGAAGAGAAGCTTCACCTTGTCGACGACTTAAGGCGACGCGGGCACCGTGTGGCCGTTATCGGCGACGGCGTCAACGACGCACCAATGCTCGCAGCCAGTGATTTAGGGATCGCTATGGGCGCCGCGGGTAGCGACGTCGCGATCAACTCCGCCTCGATCGCACTAATGAACAACGATCTGAGCCGTCTGCCGTTTCTGATCCGCCTCTCGCGAGCGTCGGCCAAGATCGTTTGGCAGAACATACTCTTTGGCGTCGTGTTTATCGTCACGACCATGACACTGGCGATCTGGGGTCCGCTCACGCCGATCGTCGCCGCGGTTGCCCACACCGGCGCAGCCCTTGTCGTCACATTCAACAGCGCAAGACTGTTCCGGTTCGGTGAGGATCGAACCGTAGACGCGACGGCCTTTATCGCCCCCGTCGCGAGCCAACCCGCCGCAGCCGCATAGGTAACAGCAGTCTGATTGCATGACAGCGCGTGGGATGCACTTGCCCGAAGAGGACAGGCATGTTGCCTGTCCAACACGCCTGAGTTCGCCCGCAAAGAGAATGAGACCCACCGGTGCAGCTCCAGCGCTGCAAATGGACGCCCCAGCCCGCCTCCGGGCGCATGTTCGGCCTTTGAGCCTCGCCAGCGCCAGACAGTGTCTCCTGCGAATCGGCGATCCCTCTGTTTAGAGTGTTTTTCGATTTCACGTAGCGTTTTGGGCTCTTGGAAGAAACGCTTGTCTCCCAGATTCCGCGCGGGCTTTGAGCCAGTGACTCGCTACACAAAAACAGAAACAGCTTTAAGTTGACGCTCACCCGCGGAAACGCGATACCGGACCAAAGTTGGCGAATCCGGGCGATGGTACTATCATCGCCATGATGTCTGATGCACGGGTCCAGGGTCTGCTCGATCTAGCCAAACGCCTCGCTACTGAAGCTGCCGCCATCGCACTGCCCCGCCTCGGGAAGGTGGCAGTCCGGCGCAAACCCGACGACAGCGTGGTCACCGAGACGGACCATGCCATCCAGGGCCACGTTCTGGATGCGGTCGCCGGGTCCTACCCGGATCACGCCGTCTGCGCTGAGGAAACACTGATGCGCCCCAGCGACTTCACCAGCCCAACGCATGCGCGCTACTGCTGGGTTGTCGATCCGCTCGACGGGACCCGGAACTACGCCTCCGGGCTACCGTGCTTTTCGACCTCGTTGGCCGTACTCGATTACGGTCGCCCGATCATCGGTGTAGTCTTCGAGCACAACCTGAAGTGGCTCTACGCGGCGGGGGCGGGTCTGGGCGCCACATGCAATAACGCGCCGATCCACGTCGAGGAAAACCCTGCGAACTCGGACATGCTTGTAGGTATTCCCTCGAGCAAGGATCAGCAAACGGTCAACGTGCTTCGCGATTGGGTAGCGACGCCCGGTCTGGTCTGCCGGAATCTTGGGTCCATCGCCTTGCATCTCTCATTCGTCGCATCGGGGGCGCTGGCGGCTGCCTTCTGCAAACGATCCAAGATATGGGATATCGCTGCGGGGGCGCTGCTCGTCAGCGAAGCGGGCGGCCGCATCACGGATCTATCAGGTGTCGACTGGATGTCGTTCGATCTTGCCGTTGATCCGAATGAGGATCTTCCGATCCTGGCTGCCGCGCCGAAGACACATCAACGATTGCTCGCTTCGATCCAAGCCGCCACGCGATAGGGATCGGTACAAGGGAGAGGGAGCACCGGGACCTGCGCCTGCGCTCCGAGACACGAGCCGTGCGTTCGTGTCGATGTCACTTGGTCAATGCGGACCGAGACCAGATCGCCGGAGCCGACATCATCGGCCTGAAAATGAATCTCGAAATACCGATCCGCCCGACCCCGGTACATACGGTGCCATGGTGATGTCTGATCGTCAAGGCGATGTGCGTCTTCGACGATAACGCGCTCGATCTCGCCGACGAAGCGACGGCGAAACGACAACGAACATGCCCGTTCGACGTCAGCCAGGCGCCGCATCCGCCTGCGGACCACGGCCGGGTTGACGAACTCCTTTTGCCAGCGGGCGGCGGCGGTCTTTGCGCGCGGGCTGAACGGGAATGCGTGAATCTTGCAGAACTCGGCGCAGCGGGCGACATCGAGGGTGGCCTCGAAGTCCTCCTCCGTCTCGCCGGGGAATCCGACGATGATGTCCGTGGTGATCGCGGGCCGATCGAGCCTGGACCGGACGCGGTCGATCATGTCGATGAACTGATCGCGCGCATATTGACGGTTCATTCGTCGCAGCACTTCGTCACTGCCCGACTGAAGGGGCAGATGCAAGTGCGGCACGCACGTCTCGCGGCGCGCGAGCACATCCAGCAGTGACTCATCCACGTCACCCGGCTCCAGACTGGATAAACGGAGCCGCCGCAGCCCATTCACCTGCGCGAGGGCGTCGACCAGGGACGCCAGCGGCGATCGCCGCGTGCCCCATTGCTTACGAACGGCCGTCTCCCGTCCGTACGCCCCGAGGAAGATGCCGGTCACTATGATCTCTTTGTGCCCCGCATGAACCAGGTCACGCGCCTCGGCGACGGCGACCTCGATCGGCTTGGATCGAAGCCGGGTCCGTAGTCGCGGGATGATACAGTACGTGCAAACGGCGTCGCAGCCGTCCTGGACTTTCAGGAACGCCCGTTGGTGCCCGGCGAACGACCTGATCCGACCCGTCAGCACGCCGCCCGTCTTGACATCGAGGAAAGGCGTGATAACATCTAGTGAATTGGCAGCCCGTGGTGTTGAAGCTTGACGGCCTCGCTTACGGGCATCCGGCTTCATTGATACGTCATACCCAGTGGCATCCGGACGCAGGTACCTTGCCTCAGCAACGTGGTTTGCGGCGCCGTATGGATGCGCCGGAATGAATCCCAACCGGCGAGTGAGCAGCCTGTGTAACTCGGCGCAGGTGTTTGTATCGTTGCCGAAAACGGCGGTGACGCCTTGCAGCCGACGTAGCGGCCCTGCGTCCGCGGTTGCACCGCACCCGACGACGACAACCAGCGTGTGTCCGCCGCGAGTGATGCGCCGGATCGCCTGGCGGCTTTTGCGTGACGCACCAAGTGTCACCGCGCAGGTGTTCACCACGGCGACATCCGGCGTCTCGCCTCTCCGGGCGGAGCGCAGGCCGCACGACTCAAGAATCTCGCGGAGTTGTTGCGACTCGTATTGGTTGACTTTACAGCCAAGGGTCGTCAGCAGATACTTCCTTGCCATACGTGGGGACTGTACCCGAGCAGCCCGCGGGACAAAAGGTCCTCGGGCTGCGAGCGGAGCCGTGGCGAGGGGGATTGTCCCTCGACAAAGGCTACAGGTAACACGGAGAAGTGTCGATGGCGACTGCACAGACGGTGTGGGGCCTTGATCTGGGTCGATGCGCCCTCAAGGCGATTAAGCTTCGGGCGGTAGACGACAAGGTCGAGATTGTTGCTTTTGACTATATCGAGCACGCCAAGATTCTTTCGCAGCCCGATGCCGACCGGCATGAACTGATCAGCAGCGCGTTGGAGAAGTTCCTGTCGCGCAACGACATATCAAAAGACGCGGTGGTCATCGGCGTCCCAGGGCAGCACACCCTCGCCAGGTTTACGAAGCTCCCGCCCGTAGCATCCAAGCGGATCCCCGACATTGTCCGTTACGAGGCGGACCAGCAAATCCCCTTCGACATGGATGAGGTGATCTGGGACTACCAGACGTTCCAACAGGAGGGCATGCCTGATCTTGAGGTCGGCATTTTTGCCATGAAGCGAGAGCTGATCCGTGAGCACCTGCTGCACTTCGAGCAGGCGTCGATTGAGCCGATCGCCGTGCAGTCGGGTCCGCTTGCGGTGTACAACGCCGCCCACTTCGACGGGATGATCGGCAAGGAGACGACAATACTGCTCGACATCGGCGCCGCAAATACCGACCTGATCATCGCGACGCCGGACTCCTTCTGGACGCGCACCGTTCCGATCGGTGGTAACAACTTCACCGACGCCCTGGTCAAGTCCTTCAAGCTCTCGTTTTCGAAAGCGGAGAGTCTCAAGCATACGGCCGATGCGAGCAAATATGCCAGGCAGATCTTCCAGGCGATGCGGCCCGTCTTCGCCGACCTCGTTCAGGAACTGCATCGCTCGACCGGCTTCTACTCATCCACCCACCGCGACACCAGGATTGAGAAGGTCGTCTGTGTGGGCAACGCCTTCAAGCTTCCCGGACTGCAGAAATACCTGCAGCAGAATCTCGGCCTGCCGGTGGAACGACCGGAGGCTCTTAAGAAAGCACCCTTGTCGGACCCGGTGCGCGAGGGCGAGTTCAAGGAACAACTGCTTAGCTTCGCAGTGGTCTACGGGCTTGCCCTTCAAGGATTGGATCTTGCGAAGGTCACGAGCAACCTGCTCCCCACCCAGATCGTCAAGAAACTGATCTGGCGGAAGAAGCGATCGGCGTTCGCCGCCGCCGCCGCCTGTCTGCTTATTGCGGGTGGGCTGGTCTGGTTCAGGCAGTCAGCCGACATGAGAGCACTCGCTGCCGGCGCGGAGGACCGAGTCCAGTGGCCCAGTAACGTGGAGGACGCGTGGGACATCATCAACAACGGCCCGAGCCCTTCACTCTCGGATCGCGCTCAGGCGCAGGCCATCCTCGCCGCGGGTGATGTCATGAAGCAAGAGCTGTCCCAATTGAGCGGGCGGGGCAAGGCGGAGGGCGTCGAGGCGGAAAGCATCATCGATCTGCAACGAAACAAAGCGATGATCCCGAAGATTCTTCAGGTGATTCATGAGTCGGTGCCCAAACCCACCGGCTCGCTCAGTCAGGCTGTTACACAGACGGATGTGCTAAAGCTGATTGCCGACGGGCAGGCACCGCCTCGCGGCGATCGAACACAGGTGTTCATCGACCGGCTCCAGATGCATTTCGAGCCAAACGTCAATGTCTTCGAGTGGGAGACTGTGGTCCCGGTTGAGGAGCCCATCAACGACCCGAGCTCCGAGTTGCCGGCCGTCAAGATTGAAATCACCTGTCGCACACCCAACAGCAGCGGCCCGAGGTTCATCGCGGACGCGTTCATGGACACGCTGCGGAGAAACGGTCGCCGCCCCGAGACGGGCTTTTATTTCGACCGCGTCTACCTCTATTTTGGTGGCAAAGTGGAGATGAAGTCGGCCGGTCCGGGCCTGCGCAGCGGAACGGCCGGACGCGGGGGACGAGGATTCGGACCGACGGGCGGTGCTCCAACACCGTCTGAGGTGCAGCCGATCGGCCGAGACATACCACCCGAGAACCTGGACACGGTCACCAACGAACCGATCGAAAACGATTGGCAATTCGATATCTGGATCGACGCGATTCTGGAAGACTATCCGTACGAGGAAGAGGAAGAGGAAACCGACACGGAGGAAGAGGGCGACTGATGCCGCATCCCGCAAATCTTGCGACTGTAATCACTGGGGGAGCGGTAGGCTTTAGCGTGCGCGAAGCTCTGCGCGGGCTTCAAGCTGCTGTTCACCATGTGGCAAAACTCCCTTCGGGCGTGCGACCGGCACGGACCTCTGGACCTCGTCGGACCACGGGGAGATATTGACTGATGGATTTCTTGCGACGGCATGTCTTCCTCATCGTATGTGTGGTTGTTGCGGTGGGCGGGGTCGCGCTGATCATTACGGGCGCGCGCGCCATGCCGAAAGTGCTGGAGGAGATGGAGAAGGTAGAGGGTATCTACCGCCAGTTGAACAGCCTTCAGTCCCAGCCCGTCAACCTTGCTCAAATCGAGGCGGCCCGGCAACGCATCGAGTTGCTCCTCGAAGATCGGGCCCAGGTTCGCCGGACAGCGAGGGAGGAATTCTACGGGTTCAAACCGCTTGTTGACGGCGTTCTGCCCAACGGCGATGCCCTGAAGCGTAACGAGTTCAAGCGAACATACGGCGCCAAGATGCAGAGCCTCCTGGAGTCGTTGGAATACGGCGCTCCTCCTACGCGCGCCGAGATCGCGGTGTGGCAGGAGAGAATCGAGTCGGAGGAAGCTGAGCGGAGAGAGAGTGGTACAGGCCTGGAGGGCGGCTTGTCTGAGCCGTCATCGGTGCCCGAAGGTCCGCCGCTTACTCTCGCGGGCGTGCTGACCCCGGCGGGCGCCGTCGAGGATGCCGCCGCGCGAGCGAGCATGAATGCAGCGCAGAAAATCTACTGCTATGCTCGCCGGTTCGATGAGTACCGGCCGCCGGACATGGTGCCAAGCTTGGAGTTCTGGTCCGAAATGGAGGATACCGGAACGGCGGACGCGCCCGATCTGTGGGACATATGGCACGCCCAGATCGGGTACTGGATACAAGAGGACGTGGTCGAGGCCATCGTCGCACTCAACAGCGAAGCCGCCGAAGAAGCCCGAAAGAAGGAGCAGCATGCGTGGGTCGGCATCCTACCGGTCAAGGAGGTGATCTCGGTCCGCATATCGGACAGCTTCGTGCCGCGAGACGGCGAAGAGATCTTCGGCCCCGCACCAGGCGGCTACGACGCTGCGTTACCGCCCGGCACCCCGGAAACAGTCTTCACGCACTCGGGCCAAAGCGCAACATATGACGTCGTGCAGTTCACCGTGAAACTGGTCATGGATCAGCGCTCAATCCCTTTGTTGATCGATCTGCTTTCAAAAGACAGTTTTCATACCCTGCTGCGCGTTTCGTACCAGGCCATCCCCCCGAACCGGCGGATGGTGGGGAAGATTTACGGCTCCGGGCCAGTGGTCAACGTTGTGATGGACTTTGAAACGGTCCTGCTGGGCGACGTTTTCCGGCGTCTCCTGCCTCGCTCGGTTTGCGAGTTCCATGAGATTCCGTGTCCGGAGCCGGAAGAGACCGGCGAAGGGGGGTAGGCGGACGGGCGCCATGCTCCCGACGTATTTCCGCTCCTGGATCGCACGGCGCGAATTGAGGTGTCAAAGCGATGGCAAAGCAATTGATCAATCCGGTAGAGCGGCACGTGGAGAAGGCGGTGCTTGGCCTAGCGATCCTCGTGCTGATCGCCGTCTTTGTGAGATACCTGATCAGCCCACCGAATCAGATCGAGCTGTCGGGTGAGGTGGTCCTGCCGAGTACCATCGATCAGAAGCTGCTCCAAAAAGCCGGCAGCGTTCGTGAGCGGATCATACGGGCTCAACTGCCGGATGAGACGGTCGAGCGTCTCGCGGAGATGCTCGACAAGCTGCGGAACCCGTACCAAAACGCGGGTTTGCCCTTGAGGTTGCCGATGGCGGTGGCGATCGGCCCCGAAGTGCCTCTCGTCGACCCGCCCGATGCCCAAGCGGGAGACGCGAGGATTGCCGATATGGTGCCGACGGGCACACCCGCGATTACTCATGGCCGCAGCACGTACCTGTATTACGATGCAGAAGGTGAGGAGCGGCGCGCCGAAGCCAACTGGATCACGATCTCTGTTTTGTTCGACGTGAAGGGGCAAATGGCCAAGCATAGAAGCGCATACGGCGCAGCGTGGAAAGACGTTATTTTCGGGCCGACTCAATTGCAGCGTCGTGAGCGCCGCGATGACGGAAGCTGGCCGGACGACGGCTGGGTAGTTGTCGCGCCCTGGTCCATATCTCCCGTTGAACTTCCCGAACCGCCGACGATCACACTCATACAGGAGGAAGGGAGAGCTACGCTTCCATCGGAGGTCGAGTCCGCCGTCGAGCGGTTCTCCGACAGGTTGATGAAGCCGGAGATGCAGCTTGACCTTCTGAGGCCGTTGATGCCGGATACTGCGAACGGTACGCAATGGACGTTCCCTATTATTGCGCCTGTTGCATATCGGGACGTGCTTATGATGGACGACGAATACCTGTATCCCAATGAGGCGCCCGCGAGCAACCCGGTGGATCGCTACAGCGAGGAGGAGGAAGGAATCCAGATCGAGGTGGAGCAGGTCAGCCCGGCCGAGCGGATCCGCCGGTTGTTCGACGAGGCCGATCGCCTGCTCAACAACGCTTGGAAATACAAGGTTGAGAACGATGCCGTCAATGCCTGGAACATCGGTCAGCAGATCTCTCGGATGGAAGAGGCTGGCACCGGCGACAAGGCGAGGGCGGAGAGGCTGAAGGAACGCGCGGATCAGATGGCGGCCGACATTAGGCGCGCTGTCGCCCGCGGAGGGTATGTTAAGAGTGCCGGAATCGACGAGGACGCCCCAAAACGTGAGCCACTGCCGATCCAGCAGATTTGGGTGCACGATGCAAGGCCTGGTAGTGTTCAAAGCGGCAAGACGTATCAATACCGGCTGCGCCCGTCGATCTTTAATCCCCTGGCCGGTGACCCGGACAAGTTCAGGAACAAGGTCGACGCGACGACGGTGTACCTTTTTGGCAAGTGGAGAGAGTCGATCGAGGTCACGATCGAGCGCGATACGCGGTTTTTCGTGACTAGCGACAAACCGCGCGATCAATCGGTCAGTATCGAGTTCTTCAAATGGTTCGAGGGCGTGTGGGTCAAGGCCCGGCGGTTCGCGTACAAGGTGGGCGACGTTGTGGAGGGGGAGTGCCGTTGCGACGTGCCGAATTGGGACGACCCGACTGTGGCGGAGAACGTGCTGGTGCAATTCACGGCCGATGCAAGCGTGCTTGATATTGATTTCGCCCGGACGCACCGGGAGCGAAAACAAAGCGGCCGTGTCGGCGTGAAATTCAACCCCCGGTCGACGGCGTGCTGTGTCGTGCTTACCGACTCGAGCGGGCGGCTCTATGAGCGATTCGTTCCCACAGACAGGGCTCACCCGGACAAGCGGACGGTCGGAAACAGGGTTTGGAAGCAGCCGCGGAAAAAGGACTGACGGCTTCGGGGGGGGCAAGGGCCACTATCGGAAGGGAGAAAGAGGCGGGCCGTCCCCCTGGATCGGTGTCGGGGCACCTGATGTAGCGGGATTGCCGGACAGGGAGCGGGCAACAAAGGACCGGGCTGTTGGAGGCTTGCAGACGCAGTGTGTACCCTCTACAATCCGTGCTCCCAGTGGTGCGACGGCGCCGTAGCCCTGGGAATGTTGTTTTTCCGTGCTGAGTAATAGCTGGTGCGTGCGGTTACGTGTTTCGGTGTTGATCCGAGTGCGTCGATCACACCTGCCCGACCCTGCCAAGGCTGATTTCAGCCCCAACACCAGCGAGGAGGAGCCTCCATTGTTGAACTTGAAGTTTCCCACAGGTACCAGGTTGCTAATGGTGCTCGTTGCGTGCTTGCTGATCGCCACGCCGGTGATCGCTGAGGATGAAGCTCAGACTCTCCAGCAGGCGATCGAGCTGTTCAACGAGGGGAGCTACCTCGCCGCTCAGGAGCTGTTGGTCGGCATCGACCGTTCCAAGCTGGATAGCAAGCAGCAGACACTTCGCGATGATTATCTGGATCGTGTTCAGGTCGCAATCATGATGTCCGAAAAGGCCGTGCGCGATCTGGAGGATGCCGAGACCGCCATGGCTGAGGACGAGGTCGAACAGGCAAAGCGGTTGCTCGAAGGTGTTCTGGCCAACGAGTACGCACCTGAAGCGGTCCGCCGTTCCGCAAGGACTTATCTGCGCGATCTGAGAGAGGGCGAGACTGAGCCCGTTGCTGTCGCCCCGGACAGGCACCCGTCCGATCAGCCTTCGGCGCCGCAGGTCGTTAGACCCTCCCCCGCGATTGCTCCTGCCGATGCCCAGCGGGCCCGTGTCCTGACGGAGGAGGCGGACGAGCTGGTCCGCGCGGCGCGCTACGACGAGGCCCGAAGGCTCTACGAAGAGGCTCTGCGTTTGGTGCCCGGTTACCCGGAGTCGGTGGCCGGTCTTGAGCGTCTGCAAGAGCATGAGCGCACCGTCAACGGCACGCGGGCGCAGTCGCTGCTCGACAGGATCCGACAAGAGAACCGGATCAACTGGCAACGTACGGCGGCACAATACGGCGATCTCGAGCGAATGATCCGTGGTCACGTTGCGGCCGAGCGATTTGATGAGGCGCAACAACTGCTGATCCGCGCCCGACAGATTATCGAGAGCGGCAGGCAATTCGCGGATCCGGCGACAAAATACGAGAGTCTCTTGGGCGAGGCTGAGGCCCTGCGGACATACGTAAGTACGGAAGAACGTCGCTTCAACGAGGAAAAGGTGGCCCAAGTCCGCCAAGAAATCGAGGAGCAGCGCGAACGCCACCTGCGCGAAGTCGAGCAGAGACGGACACGTCAGGTTGACGCATTGATGAAGCAAGCGATGCAGCACCGCAAGGACGGTGATCTGGACGCGGCCATCAACGTGCTCGAGCAGGTGATCGTGATCGATCCGACGCATGATCCGGCGCGCTGGGCAATGGACATGCTCGAAGACAGCCGGGAATACAAGCAGGCTCGACAAATGCGAGATGACTTCTATGACCAATCGCGCAAGGCCCTGCAGGATGTCGAGTATTCGAAGATTCCCTGGTATGAGCAGATACGTTATCCAAAGAACTGGCTCGAGCTGATCTCGCGTTCGACTCGGCAACCGGCGGGCTTCTCGGGGGGCGACAGCAGGCTATTCAGCGCGCTCGACAAACGTATTCCGGTTGATTTCACGAACGAACCGTTCGATCAGGTCATCGAGCGGCTCGCCGATGCTCACCGACTCAATATCATCGTGAACTGGCATGATCTGGATCACGCCGGCATCGAGCGGGACATTCCCATCGATCTGAACCTGCCGCAGGAAATCACGCTCAAAAAGACATTGACCGAGGTCCTGGAGCAGGCGGGCGGCGGTGTCGTGGACATTGGTTACGACGTGGCTGAAGGCGCGATCAAGATCGCCACGCAGAACACACTTGACAAGCAGACCTACACGGCCGTTTACGACATCAACGATCTGCTGATGGAAATACCCATCTTCAACGACTCGCCGATGACTGATCTGGCGCAGGCCAACCGCAACGCCATTTCGGCAGTCGCCGAGCAGCCGGATCGACCATGGCTCTACGGCGACGATGATGATGACGAGCCCGAAGAGGACCCCCGGCGCAACAGCCGAGTCCAGAAGATCATCGACCTCATTCAGGATACGGTAGCCCCGGACAGTTGGTACGATCGAGGCGGTTTGATTGGGACGATCAATGAGATCAACGGGCAGCTCGTGATCACACAGAACACCTCGGTGCAGCGAGAGATCGGTGACTTGCTCGGGAAGTTGCGCGAGCAGCGAGCCATCCAGATCGCGGTGGAGGCCAGGTTCATCGTGGTGTCGAGCCACTACATCGAGGAGTTGGGGATCGACATCGACATCGTACTCAACTCCGGTAACGCGGGGTTTGACTACGCTCCCACTGGGCAGGGGCCGTTGACCGATCCTGTGCTGGGCAACGCGCTTCTGCTTCCGCGCACCTTCTCCCGGCTGGGCTTCACGCCGGCGGTGCCTGCATTAGGGGGCAACGCCATGACGCTGACCCCAAACGTATTGGACCAGCCGTACGGGCAGCCGCAACTGGTTCCGCGACGGACGGGCGGCATGGGCAGTGAGGCCACACCAGTCCCGATCATCAACCGCGTCACGAGCTTCACCGACCCGTCGAACCTCGGCAGCGACGTTCCCGGAAGCTTCGCGGGGTCCACCATCGGTCCGGCGCTGAGCATCTTCGGCAGCTTCCTCGACAATATTCAGGTGGATTTCATGATTCGGGCGACCCAGGCCGACTCGCGCACGACCGTGTTGACGGCGCCGCGCCTGGTGCTGTTCAACGGACAACGGTCATGGGTAGCGGTGACAGTCCAGCAAAACTACGTCACACAGCTCGTACCGGTGGTGGCCACCGGCGCCGTCGCCCAGGCGCCGACGGTCGGCACGATCGACTCCGGAGCCGTTCTGGACATTACCGCGACGGTCACCGCCGACAAACGGTACGTGACCATGACCCTTCGACCCGGTGTGACCCGACTGCTGGACCTTCAGACCATCCCGTTCAGCGGCGGCGGCGCCGGCGGCGGTTTCGGCGCCGGGGCGGCGTTGGCGGCGTTTATCCAACTGCCGACGCTGTCGAGCCAGCGTATCCAGACAACCGTTTCGGTGCCGGATGGTGGCACTTTGCTGATCGGTGGGCAGAAGCTGGCGACGGAAGCCGAAATCGAAGCGGGGGTGCCGATCCTGTCGAAGATTCCGATCCTGAAGCGCGCCTACGAGTCCCGCTCGATGATCAAGGACGAACAAACCCTGCTCATTATGATCAAACCGAAGATCCTCATCCAGACCGAGCAGGAGGAGATGGCCTTCCCGTCCTTCCGCCGCCGTTAGATCAGATTTCGCTATCGCGTAGCACGTGTTTCTGGGTTGCGGGACGCTGCGGAAGTCGGTTGCTCCGCGCGGGCTTTGAGCCCACGGCTCGCTACACAGAATCGCACTAGCGGGCCGCTCAACAGACGTTTGGAACGGACTTTCAAATTTGCCCCTGAGCTTAGTGCGACATCCGCAGCGCTTATCACGGAGGCGCAGGCATGGCATGAACCACCGACGACCACTACCGACAAGATATGGAATAAAGCTCTCCGCCGAACGCCACAACCCGCGAGCACCTGTGCTGCTGTGCGTTGCCGCGATTTCTGCACTGGGTGCCGCTGCTCCACCGACGCCGTCGAATATCAAGCAACCTCCCAAACCGACGGACCAACGGAAGGTCTTTGCGCCGGGAGTGCGGATTGACTGGCAGCAACGCCTCGTTGAGGTGGATGCCACGGTCGTGCTTCGCGAAGGTCCGCTGGAGCTGCTGGCGTGCAGTCCGCACACGCGGGAACATGAGAGCATCCTTTCAGTGCGCGCCAGGCCGATGCACGTGTTTCAGGCGATGGGGCTGATCGGACTTCAGCCGGGGTTGCCGGCACACCACGACAAGAAGCAGGACCGGTATGTGGCGCCGGTCGGCGAGTCGTTGGAGCTGCGTGTGTGTTATGGTGAGGGCAGCGCCCGGCGCTGCGTGTTCGTCGAGCGGTGGCTTGTCGACATCGAGCATCGTCGCCCGCCGGGGAAGATCAATTGGGTCTTCGCCGGTTCGCGGACCTTCGAGGGCGGTCGTTTCGGTGCCGACGTTGACGGGACCGTCGTCTGTGTCGTCGACTTCGACACGGCTCTCATTGCGGTTGGCGCACTGCATAGTGCGGACAACGAGCTATTGTGGCTTACAGTCAACACAGAGGCCATCCCGCCCGTTGGTACGCCCTGCACATTGCTGATCCGCAGTGCAGGCAGTCGAACGATCGTGGTCGATCTTGGGGTTGATGGAGTGCTGCGGTGCGAGGGCAAGCCGATCTTGGACGCCGACTTTGTGCGGACCGCTCAACGCGAAGGACGCGAGATCACCGATATTACGGTTTTGCTGCGGGCCGGGTCCATAGTATCCGCTGAGAGGGTCCAATCAACGGTTGATTCGTTGGTGCGTACCGGGATCAACCGGGCCTCGATCCGGGTTGAGCGTGAGATTCGAGAACCACAAAAAGCGGCCCCTGCTGAAAAGAAGGACGATGGTTGAGGGATTGGACCTGCTCGACCATAATGCTTCACCTTATGGACGCAACGAGGGTCGACAAGACATCCCCTGCCACGAACCGGCCGGTTCGGGAAAGTGACGCTTCGGCCATTCTGGCCCGCGGACGTGCTGTGCTTCGTGCGGAGGCAGCCGCCATCCGCGACGCCGAGGGCCGGCTCGGCGACAGTTTCATCCAAGCGGCAGGAGCGATCCTGCGGTGTACGGGACGCGTATGCGTCACCGGCGTGGGCAAGGCCGGTCTGATAGGCAGCAAGATCCAGGCTACGCTTGCCAGCACGGGCACGCTCTCCTACGGCTTGCATCCCGTCGAAGCGCTTCACGGCGACCTCGGGATGATCCATCCCGACGACGTCATCCTGGCACTTAGCAAAAGCGGCAGCTCGGAGCTTGTTGAGCTTCTGCCCCGGCTCAAGGCGCTCGGATGCATGATCATCATGCTGACCGCGCGACCCGACTCAGCCGCCGCCAGCTATGCTGACTTCGTGCTGGACATTGGACGCAAGGAGGAGGCCTGTCCGCTCGGACTGGCGCCGAGCTCCTCCACGGCTGCAATGTTGGCACTGGGTGACGCGCTGGCGCTTACGGTCATGGAAGTCAAGGCTGTTGAGCCCGATCAGTACGCAAGCTACCACCCGGGCGGCGCCCTGGGGCGGCTACTGCTGAAGGCTCGTGAGGTCATGCGGACGGGGCCGAACTGCCCGACCGTTTCGCAGACCGCCACCATGGCGGTCTGTCACAAAGCGATTCTCGACGCCCCGCTCCGTGCGGGAGCGGCCTGTGTCGTCGATGACGCCGGCAAGCTCGTCGGGATCATCACGCACGGTGACTTCTTCCGTCTGTTTACCTCGCGCGAGCCGATTCCCGAAAGGCCGGTCGCGGAGGTGATGACCCGATCACCCAAACGCATCGGACTCGATGGCCGCGTCACTGACGCTCTGTGCCTGATGCAAAAACACCGGATCGACGAGCTTCCCGTGGTGGACGACACCGGTCGGCTGGTCGGCCTGATCGACATTCAGGATCTGATCGCCAAGGGCTTTACCGTGTTTGACGAACCATAGTGCTGCGTCAACGATGCACTGGTGGGATGGGTGGCATGGGCAAACTTGTTTGCCCGTGCTTGATCGCCCAAAGGCGCGGGTAAGCCGGCGCTTACCCATGCCATCCTTAATACCCAGGTAAGCCCATCGATCAATGCTTGACGGACTAGGCGCGTCACCGCCCATGAGACTATCCATCATCATTCCCGTTTACAACGAGGCTGCCACGATCGAGACACTCCTGGCTCGGATCATGGCCGTCGACGTCGGCATGGATCGGCAGATCATTCTTGTGGACGATGCGTCAAGCGATGGAACGCGCGAAATCTACTCCAGGGTCAAACAGCGATGGTCCTACGAGGACATCCTTGTCAAGCTGCTCGCCGTCAACAAGGGGAAGGGAGCGGCCTTGCGGGAGGGATTCAAGCTCGCCACGGGCGACATCATCCTTATCCAGGACGCCGATTTGGAGTATAATCCCGAGGACTATAACGACCTGCTTAGACCTATTCTCCAAGACAAAGCCGACGTCGTGTACGGGTCGCGCTTTCGCGGTGGGGCCGCTCACCGCGTGGACCGCTTCTGGCACACTATGGGCAACAAGCTGGTGACGCTTCTGTCCAACATGTTCACCGACCTGAACCTGACCGACATGGAGACCTGCTACAAGGTCTTCCGCAGGGAGACTCTTGAAGGGTTGACCTTCAAGAGCAACCGGTTCGACTTCGAGCCGGAGTTCACCGCCAAGATATCCAAACCGACAAGAGACGGGAAACGCTGGCGTGTCTACGAAGTCGGCATCAGCTACGCCGGCCGGGGCCGCGACGAGGGCAAGAAGATCAGTTGGCTCGACGGCATCCCCGCCCTGTGGGCCATCATCCGATTCCGGTTCTTCGATTGACGGACTGCAGCGCTCTTCGTTTTCGCGTAGCATCACCGCTCGTAAGTGGCGTCAGGATCTGGGTATCGTGACCAGGCGAGGCCGGCCATGTTTTGGCTGAGTGGTCCACCTTTCCAAAAATGGCGTCACGATTGCAGAGCGAGAATCGCGCCCCCGCGTCTGAAGACGTGAGCCGCCCGCCCGTGGTCATATTTGACTGCTTTCACGTCGTTGACCACTTACGCCTACATCTGATAATGCTGCAATGCCTGTCAATCGCGGTGCGGAGTCTCAGGAAGCTACCGGCAAGGGTCGCTTATCCTCCCCAAGCCACATAGGTCGGGTCAGCAGACCCGACGATCCATCTCCCACCGACAAGTAGATGGAGGTGTTTGCATCGTGTCGTTGCGATCCTTTCTCATCCGAGGAGTCATTCTGATATTGCCCGGCGTATTCTTGCTCGCCGGAGGACCGAGCCCTGTTCGCGGAACACCGCCAGAGATTCTGGATCTGGCGGACGTGGTAGCAGAGAAGCTCTACCCGGACGACTGGATTACACTGTTGATTTGCTCCGTTCTGATTTGTCTTCCAGGTGTCCTCTTTGTCGCGGGTGCCGATTATCTCGAGCAAATAACTTTCTGGAGGATCCCACTCAACACTACGCCAGGTAGAATCTGGCGAGCCCTTGGCTATATTCTTGCCGTGGCGGCAGCCGTACTTGCGCTAACGCGGGTAATTGGCCATTAGATCGGATTGATTGTGGCTTCACTCGGCGAGATTACGTGCGGTGCCTTGGTCACGTAATATAGGATCCGCGATCGCGAGCTAATTGGCGGACACGAGGACATGATCGGGACGAACTGTGTAGATCCGACTCCCACCGACGAGTTCCTGATCGCCGCCATGCTCGGGGGGGACGCAGCTGCTCTGGATAGACTGATGAAGCGGTACGACCGGCTGATTCGTTACACGGTCTTCCGCGCGTCCCAGGATCGGTGTGTGCAAGATCCGCAGTGGCTCGAATCGGTTGCATCGGCCACGTGGGCCGGCTTCATCCGATCGATGCAGCGTGATACCGATAATCCACCCGCATTGGTTGGGGCGTACCTTGTCCGGATCGCCCGGAATCAGGTGGTCAGCACCTTGCGGGCGACTCGCTCCGGTAGCGAGGCCTTGAGTCTTGACCTCTCGGACGATGGGATTGCGGTTGCGTCCACACTTGAAGAACCAATAGAGACACTTTCTCGCCTTGAGCTTCTCGAATCCCTGCGAGCGTGCCTGGCTGAGCTGGGGCCCGTTGATCGGACCATGGCAACGCAACTGGAGGCTATTACGCAGCGGCGATGGAAGGAGGCGGCACAAGCCCTGGGGGTGAAGGAGTCGACGCTGCGATCCCGATGGAGTAACACACTGGAGCGCTTGCGCGTGTGCGTTCAACGCAAAACCGCGGGAAAAACCTTCGCGCCGAGCGAACCGGGCAGCGACAAGTAGTCTGAAGGGTGCAGCCGCGCCCGTAGGTGAGCGACCATGACGAGTGAGCAAAGACAGCTTGATCCAATCGAAGAGGCGCTGCTGGAACTGAATGCGGCCGAAAAGGCTCGGTTGTTCCGGCAAAGCCGTGTTGACGCGAAGCGGTTGGTCGCCAAGCCTGTGCCGACCGGATGGCGGTGGCGAACCCTGCGCCTGGTGTCGGCGGCGGCGGTTATTGCGGCCGCAGTCGGTATGTGGAGCTGGCTGTACGGGCTGCAGTGGTCGCAACTGCGGGAACGAACGGGGACAAGCGTTGTGGTTGAGAGTTCACCGGCGGACCCCGGTCGATTCCAAGAGTGTTTCCACGGTCCGACGGGTGCGATCCGGTCGAGCTGCGGTGAGTGTGATTACGACGCAGACGGGGACGTGGACCTGGCCGACTTCAGTGCATATCAGTTGGCCTATGCAAGTGTGACTCACTAGCCACGGCCGGTTGACCGTGAAGGGTCAACGGGTCGTGTTTCTTATTACGCTGGGCGGTGGCCGTTCTTCTCCGCGGACACCGCCCGCGGTGTTTCTGCATGATGTTTCGTGTGCGAAGGCACTGACAGTCACGGCTCCGATGGCTCGCAGGCGCAATAACATCCGCGCGGGCTTTGAGAAACCGCGGCTCACCAGACAAAACCAAAAAACGCCTTACCGGATTCGATTATGCGTCGGCGAGGTCGAAGCTTGCTACGGGTCGCCGACCGATGATGAAAAGAGCCAGGATCAGGAAGATCGCCCCGGCGCCAAGACCGTAGTACCAGGGCTGCTGGTACACGCTGCACATCACATCACCGAGGCCCATGGCCGCGATCGCCGCGAGAAACGCGTAGGGTATCTGCGTCCACACGTGCTCCTCGTGCCGACAGCCTGACGCAATCGAAGAGAGTATGGTCGTGTCACTGATGGGTGAACAGTGGTCGCCGAAGACGGCGCCGGCCAGCACGCTGCCCACTGAAGCGTAAAAGAGGCTAAGTGCTACCGCGGGATCGAGGTCGGCAACCAAGTGGGCGCTGATGGTCACGGTCGCCGGGCACAGAATCCCCATCGTGCCCCACGAGGTTCCGGTTGCGAAGGAGATCACGGCGGCGGTTATGAAGATCGCGAGCGGCAGCCACTGTGCCGGGAACTCCTGCGCCCTTAGATGTGCCACTACGACGTCACCAAGCCTGAGGTCCTGCAGGACGCCCGAGAGCGCCCAGGCAAGAACGAGAATCACCATGGCCGGGAACATTTTGGCCATTCCGTCGAGGCCGGCGTCGATCGCATTGCGCAGGGAGCAGGCGCGGGCAATAAGCGTCAGAAGCACCGCCGAGAGTGCGGCCAGGACCGCCCCATAGAAGATCGACAGATAGGAATCCGAATGGCGGAGGACGTCGGATGCCTTCATCCACCAATGCTTCTGTGCCCAAACGCTTTCGCCGCCGGCACCGACCTGATTCATCAACTCGATGGTGTCCTGTGAATGAAGGCCGGTTGCGGCAAGCACCCACACGGTACCCGCGACGAGCACGAGGACGGGCAACAGTCCCAACCACCACCTGGGTTTTACCTGCTGCGGCTGCTTGGTGTCGACATCCGGGAGTGCGGGATCGGGTTCAATCTTACTGAGGACTTTGCGCTCGGACCGCTTCATCGGTCCAAAGTCCCGCCCGGTCAGCGCGATCAGAAAAACGAGCAGCAACGCGAGGATCGGATAGAACCGATAGGGGATGCTTTGAATGAAGGCCTCCATGCCGCCGAGGACGTGGCCCTGGTTATCAATCAAAAACTCGGGCGTACCGCTCTCGGTGACCGTGTTCAGGCCCTCTTGGATGAAGCCGATTTCCGCGCCGATCCATGTTCCGATCAGGGCGATGGATGCGACCGGTGCAGCCGTCGAATCGACGATGTAAGCCAGCTTAGCCCGCGAGAGCTTGAGGCGATCAAAGACGGACCGCATGGTCGGACCGACGATCATGGTGTTGGCGTAGTCGTCGAAGAAGATGACGAGACCGGCGAACCAGGCGGTCAACGCGCCGCGCCGCGGTGAACTTGTTTTTCCGGTAACGAGCCTGACCATCCCTTCAGTGCCGCCGTTGCGACCGATCACGCCGACGGTAAAACCGATGACCAGCGTGAACACGATGATCTTGACATGTCCGTACCCGTGACCGGGATCGGTGATCGCTCCAACAATGTACTTCTCCGCCGCTAGGCGGAAGCCGGCAATGATCGAATGTAACCGGGCGTATGGATCGTCGGCGGACAGGCAGGGGACCAGCATGTAGGCGCCGGCGAAGACGCCCACAATCAGCGCGGGTACGACCTGCCGGGTGAAGATGGCTAGCAGTATAGCTATCAGGGCTGGTAACAGGACCCACAGATCATACGCGGTTGGGTCTTTCGGACCGCTGGGTGCCGCGACCGCGGCAGGGGTTGTTTCAGCCTCAGCCGGTTGCGGTTCGGTGTCAGCTTGCTGCACCGCCGTATTGTCCGTGTCGGCCGTCGTGAGTGATTCGGGTTCACTTGCGGCTTCCTCGGCGGTGGTCGCGCGCTGGGTAACCGCGGTGGGCTGGTTGTCCTGACCGGCGGTTTCATTCTCCTGCGCGAGGGCAGGCAGGCCCAGTGTCAGCCAGGCAACACCTAGACACGCGATGGTCATAAAGCCGGCCCATCGACACCAACCGGTTCTCGTCGATTGCTTGGCAGTCACGATTGCCTCCCCGTGTGTGTAAGCATCCATGCACGCGGTTGATCCGGCGACCGTGTGAACGAGCCGTCCACCCTGATGCGCATCGACAGCTTCCGCAGAGCGCCGCACGTCCGCGTCGCTGAGAGTCTACGAGGTCTATCGTCAAGATCAAACCATTCAGTCCATTCTCGGCGAACGATTCGCGTCACACGTAACGAATTCTGCTCCCAGGCGTCTTATATTGTCGGGGGATGTCGGAAAACGTACGTCCGCAGCAAATATTGTACCGGATGGTCGAATTCAATCTATGATGGAGGTATTGTCGCTGTGCGTTTTGTTCGGTAGCCCCATTCGAGGCGCCGCGACACTGGGCTTGGTGTTGTCTGTCCTCTAGGGAACTGCTGTGTCAGCAGAATCAGTCGGCACGCGCCGGTCGACGGTCGGCACGTTGGACATACCGCTTGCACTGTTTGCGCCCCGCCGGGTCTTCAGCAGGGTGGAGGACGTTCCAGCCTACGGATGGCCTCTCGTTGTGCTGTTAGTCGCCGTTACGCTCATCGGGTACGCCAAGATCGAGACCGGGCTGATAGATCGGGAGGTGGAGCGAGGCGTCCAGCAGGACATCGCTGCACTGGAGGCGGACCAGCTCGATGTCGTTGAGCGTTCCGCGCTCAGCAAGATGATCGAGGAGAAGTATCAGGAGGGAGAGTTTCGGCGGCTGATCAGGCGGGTCCAGGTGGTGGTCGCGAATCCGGCGGCGACGCTGGCGACGGTCCTTTTGCTCGCGGCGATCTTTTACGGCCTGGTGGCTTTGGCGGGCAAGAAGCCCGAGTGGCACACACTAATGACGATCTGTGTTTTCGCCGGGTTTGTCGACATTGTCGGGGCGTTGGTGCGACTGGGTTTCATGCTGCGATTCCGTACTTTGGCGGTCGATACGTCACTCGGCCCGGCGGTGCGGCTGATGAATATGGAAGGCGAGGGTGCCGCCGTGTCGACGGCGATGCTCTCGGGTTTACTGTCGGCTGTGGATCCGTTCCGGATCTGGTTCTGGGTGTTGGTGGCTTGCGGATTGTCCGTAACGTCACAGCTTCGCGGATGGAAGGTTTGGGTGTGCTGCACGCTGTTCTGGCTGATAGCGGCCGGCGTGCGGACGGGTTGGGCTGTGGCATCCGCAGGCAGTCCCACACCGGCCTGAGCCTCCTGATGAGGGTGCGGAGGAAACATTCCGGTTGGTAATCGGAGTTAGCAATGAAGACGGTGATCGGGATTGTGATTCTCAGCGGTGTTGTGGTTGGTCTCTATTTTCTCAACGACGTGACCCGCACAAAAGACGGTTCGAGCATCCTGAAAGTGGCTGACCAACTGCCGGTTGAGGTGAAGGTGGCCAAGCCCGAGCAGCGGAACATTACCAAAATGGTGCAGGCTCCGGGTGACGTTGAGGCGATATCCGAGGTCGACATCAGCGCCGAGGTCGTCGCCAAGATTCTGGAGATGCCGGTTGAGGAGGGTGATCCCGTCAAGAAGGGCGATCTACTCTGCCGGCTGGATGACGCCGATTACCGTGCGCGGGTGACCTCGGCGGAAGCCAATGTCGCCAAGCTCAAGGCCGTCATTACACAGGCTGAGGCGGATCTGACCAAGGCACAGCGCGATTACAAGCGTCAGGTGCGACTCGCGGAGGCCGATGCCACGTCGGCGACCGAGCTGGCCGACTATCGAACGGCCCTGGTGCGAGCCCGTGCGCTGGTTGAGGTCCGAAAGCAGGAATTGGTGGAGGCGGAGGCAAGGCTGCAATCGACCAGGGAGGACCTCGACAAGACGGTGATCACCGCGCCGATCAGCGGAGTCGTCTCACAGCTTTTCGCCAAGCAGGGTGAGGTTGTGATAACGGGTACGATGAACAACCCCGGCACGCGGATCATGGTCATCAGCGATCTTTCGAAGATGCAGGTGCGATGCCGGGTAGACGAGACCGACGCCCCGTCTGTCGAGAACGATCAAATCGCACGAATCTATCTCCAATCGGATACGCAATACAGCATTCCCGGTCACGTCCTGCGTGTGGCGACCAAAGGAACGAAACCGATGGGACGTGACGTAGTCACATTCGAGACTCTGATCATCGTGGACGCCGACGACCAGCGGGTCAAACCGGGTATGACGGCCAATGTCGAGATCGAGGTCGCCCGCTCTATGGACGCGTTGATCATCCCCGTTGAGGCTGTGGTGCACCGCAAACGCCGCGACCTGCCCGAGGAGCTTCTCAAAAGCTTCGACGAGCGGCAGGAGAAGGACGCGTCCGGGCGGATGCCACGCGGGGCTCAATACCTGAAGATCGTATTCTGCGTCAGCAATGATGATGTTGCACATCCCCATCTGGTCCAAACGGGCATCAGCGACGGCATTGGTGTGGAGATCATTGACGGCGTCTTGCTCGAGGATCGGGTCGTAACCGGGCCCTTCCGCGGCCTGGACCAGCTCAAGGAGAGCTCCAAAATCAAGATCGAGGATAAGGAAAACAAAGAGGCCCAAAGTGATGATGCGACGCCCGATGAATCTCAAGCGGACGAGCAGCACGCCCTGGCGGAGAAGGATTGATGGTTACGCACACCGCGACGCAGGATTCACCACCGGTCATCGAGCTGGTCGACGTGCATAAGGTCTACCGCGTCGGCACGGAGCTGGTGCACGCCCTGCGGGGCGTTTCTTTGACGATCCGCGAGAACGAGTACATGGCGATCATGGGACCGTCGGGATCGGGAAAGAGCACGATGATGAACATCCTCGGCTGTCTGGATATCCTCACCGGCGGTGAGTACTGGTTACGCGGACAGGATGTCGCACATCTGTCACAATCAAAGCTCGCGCGGATTCGAGGGAGGCAGATCGGATTCGTCTTTCAGTCGTTTGAACTGCTGCCGCGCACCACGGCGCTTAAGAATGTGGAGCTGCCGCTGGTCTACAGCCGGACGCGGCACCGGCGTCGGCGGGCGATCGAGGCTCTTACGCGGGTGAATCTGCTAGATCGGGGCCATCACCATCCCAACCAGCTTTCGGGCGGTGAGAAGCAGCGCGTGGCGATCGCCCGCGCTCTCGCTCAACAACCGGACATCATCCTTGCCGACGAACCGACGGGTAATCTCGACAGCACCACCGGTAAGGAGATCATGGACATCTTCGACTCGCTGTACGCTGAGGGACAGACCATTGTCATCGTGACCCACGAGGATCATATCGCGCAGCGCTGCAAGCGGGTCATCCAACTGATAGACGGGCGGATCGTGCTGGATACCATGGATTACAGGTCCGGCCCGACCGCGCCGGCGCTGAAACCGGTCGAGATGCCCGCCAATGAAGTGGTGGTTCGATGAGGGTCTTGCGCGTCCTTACCGGTGTGGTTGTGTTTCTGCCCAACCGGGCGGCTGCGTTTGCCAGCAACGTGGCCACGGCGCTGATGCAGATCTGGGCGAACAAGATTCGCTCGCTGCTCACTGTGCTGGGGGTCATTATCGCGGTCACCTCGATCATCGCCGTGGTGTCGTTCGTACAGGGTATGGGTGATTACTTTACGGATTTCCTGCGGGGTTTGGGGACGAACCTGATGGTCGTGTATCCCGAGCGGGTACGGGACCAGCGGGGCGAGGTGCTTAGACGGGCGCAAATGACCATAGAAGACGTCCGCGCCGTCGACGCGCACGCGACGGCCATCCGCCGGACGACGCCGCGAATCTGGTCATCGGCCACGATCGAGTACGGCCGGCAGCAAGAGGCAAACGTCACATTGATCGCCGCAAGTCAATTCTTTCAACCGATCCGCAACTTCTATGTCGACGTGGGGCGTTTCTTCGGCGCGGTCGACGTTGAGAACGCAGCCCAGGTCTGCGTGCTTGGTCGCGAGATTCTGAGAAAGCTGGAGTGTGACGAGTCCGTTGTTGGTGACTACATCCATATAGACAGTCAGCGCTTTCAGGTGGTCGGGCTGCTCGAGGCCAAGGGTAGCTTCATGGGGGACAACCTGGACGAGCTGGTCATCATCCCGTGGACGACGGGGCTGAAGATGTATCCCTACGCCCGCAACTACCTGGGTTTTTACGTCGAGGCGACCAGCGAAGAGCAGATCGCCGAGGCGGAGGGTCAGCTTGTGCGCATCTTGCGGCAGCGTCACGGTCTTAAGCCCGGGCAACGCAACGACTTCGGCGTCTTCAAGCAGGACCAGGTACTTCAGGAATTCACGAGGGTGAGGGTCATCGCTACAAGCGTTCTCGCCGGGATCGTGAGCATCTCGCTGCTCGTGGGCGGCATCGGGATCATGAATGTCATGCTGGTGTCGGTCACGGAGCGGACCCGTGAGATCGGACTTCGCAAGAGTGTTGGGGCGCGGCGAAGGGACATCTTGTCACAGTTTCTTACTGAGGCGGTCGTGCTCAGCACCGTCGGCGGCGGAATCGGAATTGCCCTGGGTTACGCCGTCGGTTTTGTCGCCACGCTGCACCCCAAGATGGTCGAGGTAAACGTGCCGCTCTGGTCGGTCCTTTTGGCACTGGGATTTTCAGCCGGTGTGGGCGTGTTCTTCGGCATCGTTCCTGCGTTCAAAGCCGCCATCGTCCACCCCATCGACGCACTGCGACACGAGTAGCGAAACGTCAACACGTCGAAATATCGAAACGTCGAAACAGATGTGGGGCGGGATATGATCGCTGTGATATTTCATACGGATCCTAATATTAAACTGCGCCCATGATCAGAACCGCGACTGTCAAGGAGCGGCCGTGGCGTGAACCTACATACACGGGCAAACTTGTTTGCCCGTGGAGATTGATCGACGACACGGGCAAGCTTTGCTCGTTCCTCGCTTCGCTTGCCCATGCCACCCGGCAATGGGTGTCAACCATCCGTCACAGCGCGCCGCCACACGAGCACAACCGTCCCCGCCGTCAACACGAGCAACACCAACGCAACAAAATCCGACGCTCCGATCAGAACCGCGAGTGTTAACGAGCGGTCCAAGCGAGGGCGATAGTGCCCGCGTTGCATGACCGCTCCATGACCCTTGACATCGCTGCGCGACGTAAAGGGCAGGCTGTCGC
>CAZJTP010000021.1:0-31443 GCA_964548955.1 uncultured Phycisphaeraceae bacterium | reverse complement strand
GGCGCCGAAGCGATCCTACGGATTCGCGCCGCCTACCTGAGTGAGGACGATCGGGCGGAGCAGTTTCACAAACAACGCCCTCGAGGCCGGGCCGCCGGCCGGAATCGCCAGAAACTCGCCGCATAAACGGTCATGCACCCCGTGGTCCTGACCGGGTTGATTAGGCGGATCGGTTGTGGATATACTCTCGCCTGCGGTAGGGCGTGCGTGTGCGTCCCCGCGCTGGCGCTTGGGGCTTGGATTGATTCCGCAGTGGGGGTGTGGATTATTCCCGCGGGATCGAGGCGATCCCGTGGATCATCCCCACAACCTGGACTCATGGAGGATCAACAAAAGGGAAAGTGAGATGAGTGTGGAACCAGCAGTTGAGTCGGCAGGAATGACGGGTAAGCAGCACATTGACCTGGTCGAGCAGTATGCAGCCCACAACTATCACCCACTGCCTGTCGTGGTCGCCAAGGCCGACGGCGTCTGGGTGGAGGATGTCGAGGGCAAACGATACATGGACATGCTCGCGGCATATTCGGCCGTCAACTTCGGCCACCGCCACCCGGACCTCATCGCCGTCGCCAGGGAGCAGCTCAAACGCCTGACGCTCACTTCGCGGGCGTTCCACAACGATCAACTCGGTCCATTAAGCAAGGAGCTCGCCGAGCTTTGCGGCATGGAAGCGATCCTGCCCATGAACACCGGGGCGGAGGCGGTTGAGACGGCCGTCAAAACCGCACGCAAGTGGGGCTACATGAAAAAGGGCGTCCCCGAGGGCAAGGCCAAGATCATCTGTTGCGAGAACAACTTCCACGGCCGGACCACGACGATCATCAGCTTCAGCACCGATCCGGCGTGCCGCGCTGGCTTTGGCCCCTTCACACGCGGCTTTAAGATCATCAAGTACGGCGACGTGGATGCGCTGAAGCACGCGATCGACGAGAACACCGTAGGCTTTTTGGTGGAGCCGATCCAGGGTGAGGCCGGCGTCCTCATCCCGCCGGTGGGCTACCTCAAACAAGTGCGTGAACTGTGCACCGAAAACAACGTGCTGCTCATGCTGGACGAGATTCAATCCGGTCTTGGTCGGACGGGCAGGACGTTTTGCTGCGACCACGAAGGCGTCAAGCCGGATATATTCATTCTTGGTAAGGCCCTCGGCGGCGGCATCATGCCGATCTCCGCCATCATCTCCAGCCGCGAGATTCTAAGCGTGTTTAATCCCGGCGAACACGGAAGCACGTTCGGTGGCAACCCGCTCGCCTGTGCAATTGCTCGCAAGGTTATCGAGATTCTCAAGACGAACAAGTATCAGGAGAACGCCAACGAGCAGGGCGAGTACCTGTTTGGCAAGCTGAATACGCTCAAGACGAGCAAGATCAAGGAAATTCGCGCCCGCGGTTTGTGGGTTGGGATCGAGTTTCACCCCTCCGCCGGCACGGCGCGGGAATACTGCGAAAAGCTGATGCACGAAGGTATGCTCTGCAAAGACACGCACGAGCAGGTCATGCGCCTGGCACCACCGCTGTGCATCACTCGTGATGAGATCGATTGGGCCTTCGAGCGCTTGCAAAAGGTCTTGACGTGATGAGCGAGGCGCTGGCTGTGGAGTCCCGCAGGGACGACAGATTCTAGCCCAGGGCGCAAGCCCTGGGACAAGGAGCACACCTGGTAAACGAAGCCCCGGAGGAGCGACAGAAATATCCCTTCTTCCGTCCCTCAGATGTTCCAGAAAAGGAGTACGTCGATTGAGCCTTAACCTCAAAGGTCGCCACTTTCTGTCAATGTTGGATTTCTCCAAAGAGGAGATCCATGCCGTTCTCGACACGGCCATGCGGATGCGGCGGGAGGGGTATTCTCAGGAATCACTGCCTCTTAAGGGCAAGACGCTGGCGATGATCTTTCAGAAGCCGTCTCTTCGCACGCGCGTCTCGTTTGAAACAGGTATGACCAAGCTCGGTGGGCATGCGATCTACCTGGCACCGAGTGACATCAGTCTCGGCAAACGCGAGATCACCGAAGACATTGCCATTGTGTTGTCACGATATGTCGACATCATCATGGCCCGGGTGTTTGGCCATGAGATTGTCGAGGAGCTTGCCAAGTACGCAACCGTCCCGGTCATCAACGGCTTGAGCAACTTCGAGCATCCCTGCCAGGTCCTGGCCGACTTCCAAACCATCCTCGAGCGCAAGGGTAGGCTCGACGGTATCAAAGGCTGTTTTATCGGCGACGGCAACAATGTCGCCCATTCGCTGATGCTCGGTGCCGCGCGCGTCGGCATGCACATGACCATCATCACACCACCGGGCTATGAGCCGAAAAAGACGGTCACCAAGTGTGCAAACGATGTCGCGGGCTCAACTGAGTCGAAGATCATCGTGTCGAATGATGTTGAGGCCACCGCCGGCGCCGACGTCCTATATACCGACGTCTGGGCGTCGATGGGGCAGGAGGATGAGGCGTCCGAACGTAGAAAGCTCTTTGCGAAATACCGCATCGACGCCGATACATTTAAGATGGCGGACCCCGACGTGATCATTCTGCACTGCCTGCCCGCTCACTACGGGGATGAGATCGACTACGAGATATCGCGTCTGCCGAACTCGGCCATCTTCGACCAGGCCGAAAATCGCATGCACGCCCAGAACGCGTTGATGGTTCACTTGGCGGAGTGAGGCCGAGACCGATCAACGGCATTACCGGCCCCTATCCGTGCTGGTTGTGAACACGAGATACACTCATGGCTGATCGATCGTTGATTGTCGTGGCACTCGGAGGTAACGCTATCTCGTTACCGGCTGAAGAGGGCAACGTCGATCAGCAGTTCGCCAACTCGCGTATTACAGCCAAGGCACTTGCGGACCTGGTCGTCGCGGGGCATCAGCTTGTCATCACGCACGGCAATGGCCCGCAGATCGGCAACTTCCTCCTTCGCAACGAGGCAGCCGCCGGTGTGATCTACCCGTTGCCCATGGAGGTGGCGGTCGCCCACGTCCAGGGTGGGATGGGCTATATGATCGCCCAGACGCTCATGAACGAGTTGGCAAGCCGTGGGAACGATTCCGTGGTGACCACGTTCGTCACGAACATCCTGGTCGATTTTGACGACCCGTCGTTTCGGAACCCGACAAAACCCGTTGGGCGGGTTCTCCCGAAGGACATAGCGGACCACCACGTGGACAAGGAGGGGTGGGCGATCACGGAGGTCGCTCCCGGAAAATATCGGCGTGTGGTTCCGTCGCCGTACCCGCGGCGGATCATGGAAATCGAGAGCATCCGCCGCGCGGTATATGCGGGCGATTTACTGGTCGCTTGCGGCGGTGGAGGCATCCCGGTCGTGCATGATCCACGCAAGGGGCTCTGCGGCATGGCTGCGGTGATCGACAAGGACCTCGCCAGTGCCTTGCTCGCCGCCGAACTCGACGCCGACGCCATGATGATGTTAACCAACGTTGATCACGTCAGCATCTACTTTGGCAAGCCGGATGAACAGGCCATTGACCACATGACGGTCGAGCAGGCCAGGCAATGGCTTGATGAGGGACAGTTCCCTGTCGGCTCGATGGGGCCCAAGATCGAAGGCACCGTCAACTTCCTGGAAGCATCCGGCAAAAGCGAAGCCCGTGTGATCATCGGCCCGTTGCACAGGGCCGTCGACGCAGTCGCCGGTCGCATTGGTACGCAGATCACAAAGACATAGTGCCATGTAACACGGCAATTGATGGATGTGGTTGGGTCGTGCGGCATGGGTCCGCCCTGGCGGACCCGTGTGGTACACTCTCAAAACGCAAGCAAGAAGGCCGTTACCCATGCCGCCGAATCCTCAATTGACGAGTAATAGAGCAATAGACGCCTCGCGCGGTTATCGGTGATATGTAGTGTTATCCCTCGTGGGTGACGAGGAGTGGCACTCGTCAACGAAGACACGTGGATCAGCATTGCAAAACGGATTGGGCTTTGTGTTGCGTTGCGAGCACTTCACCGCAGGCGAGCAATGCCGGACGGTTGTCCTCCCAGCAGCGTTTGGGGGAATCGTGTGAGGGTAGCTCGAGCGTGATTATTGGAATGTTCCGCTCGATACCGGCCCAGGTGCCGAAGCTGCCCGGCGTTGAGTAGCCGATCGACGAGGTCACCGGGTATGCGTTATGGGACTGCATGATCGCCGCCATCGCCTCACCCGATCCGTCATAGTTGTTGCAGTAACGACGGTCGCCGATTGAATGGATCGCAATGATCGCCGCCGGTCTGTAACGCTCGACAGCCGTTATCGCAGCGCGAGTCTCCGGTTCGCTTGCGGGCTTACTGCCGCCGTACATGCGACTGCGCTTTGACAATCGGGTCCAACTGTCCGTCGGGAAGTTGCGGTTGATGTCGATCTTATGGGCATTGCGGCGCTTACGCCGCTCATATCCATCCGGATTGATGACCGGCACGATCACCCACCGCGTGTCAGCTCCCGCCGCATGCTCCGTATCCAGAAGCTCAATCAGTCGTCGCGCGATGAAGACGCTCTTCGGTTCATCTCCGTGGACGCCGCCGACAATCAGGACGGTTCGCTCAGGCACGTTACCGCGAACGTAGGCTTCGATCGGCCGCCATTCAACCGATTTGCCGATTATCACCAGCATGATGCTTTCACCGCGCACAAAAAACGCCGACCCGATAGCCGGCGTGTGCGTCCCGTGTATGCATGTCTCCGTTCGGACCGCCGCACCCGGTACGAGCCACAGGCTGTAGTCGGCCTCCGCCTTCGGCGGATCAGCGCAAGCTGAAGCTCGCGGCTCGCTTACGCGAGAGTTCTGAAATGCGCCCCTGACCGTGTATCCGATCTACACGGAGATCTTCTCGCCACGACGTGTGAGCCGCGTGCGAAGACGCGAGGTGCGCGAAGTCGACCGCCGTGTCGGCCGGACATCGGCTACGGCACGCGTCTTTGCCTCACTCGGCGCTTCAAAGAAGCTGCCAAGGTTGCGAATCCGCTCCTGCCGCCGGCGAACCAGCGTATCCAGTGTTGGCCGCTTCAGATCGTTCAGGGCCGCAACAATGAATTTCTCAAGATTCGCAGCCGCCTTCTCCGGATCACGATGAGCGCCGCCGATCGGCTCCGGGATTACCTCATCGACCAGCCCCAGCTTGCTCAGATCACGGGCGGTTAGTTTCAGCGCCTCGGCGGCGTGTTTGCGCTGTTCGGCGGTCCTCCACAAGATGGCCGCGCACCCCTCCGGCGAGATTACCGAATAGAACGAGTGCTGAAGCATGGCCACACGATCCCCCACACCCACGCCCAGCGCACCGCCGCTGCCGCCCTCACCGATCACCACGCATACGATCGGCGTGCGCAAACGGGCCATCTCCATCAGATTCTTGGCGATCGTATAGGCGATGCCGCGCTCTTCGGAGCCGATTCCGGGATAGGCGCCCTGCGTATCGATCAGGCACACCACCGGTAGCCTATACTTCTCGGCAAGTTTCATCTTCTGGAGCGCCTTGCGATACCCTTCCGGATGGGCGCAGCCGAAGTTGCACGCGATCCGCTCCTTGACCTCCTTGCCCTTGTTGTGGCCAATGAACATGATCTTGTGGCCACCAACCCGGGCGAAGCCGGTGATGATGGCCTTGTCATCGCTGTAGGTACGATCGCCGTGAAGCTCGCAGAAATCGCGGAAGATCATGCGGAGATAGTCGGTGGAGAGCGGCCGCTTCGGATGCCGCGCGACGAGCACCGTCTCCCAGGGTGTCAGGCTCCGGTAGAGGCGTTTGATCATCGTGCGAAAGCGGGTGCGCTGCTGTCGGATATCCGCCGACAGATCGCGCCCACCGTCGCGCTGTTCGCGCTCCATCTCCTCGATGTCGTGCTGAATACGAAGGAGCGGCTTCTCGAACTCGAGGAACCCGCCCACGCTCGCTGCGGCTGCACCGGACGACGTAACCGTCGGTTCGCTGCTCATAATGTTGCTCACACACTCAGCCAGTACACCTGGCTGGGTAGGAAACGAGCACCCGCGCCAATGATGCTCAAAACAGGAAAGCCTATTCCGATAATCGGTCAACGGCAAGCTCGTTCAGCAAGTTCCTTGAAGCAAACGAGCCGACCTACCGTGCCTGGATGCAGACGTAAACTATTGCAATACAAATAGTTATAGCCCCTTCCGGGGCGACGTTCGCTGGAGCGGTTTGTTTGTTTGTTTTTGCATTAGGCTCTGGACACGCTGCACGACGGTGGTGAATTCGTCGATCGCCGCCCCGGCATCAACACTGCGAAACGCGATCCGGACCAGCAGGGTGTCCAAGTCACGCATGATCGAACGCCTCTGCTGAGCCACAGGATCGGCCCGCACATCCACGTTGACAACAACCTGGTCGAGCGGGTCAAGCTCGAAGTTGAGCGACACCTGTTTGTAACGCTGGTTGATCGCGTCAATTGTCACCGTCACGACGTCCTCCTGACCCGGGTAGACCTGCTTAATGCCTTTTGCCGCGGCCCCAAGGCGGAACACAACCTGACCGAACCATACCTGAAGCGCGGCGGGAATCGAGCGATCCTCCGGCATGATTTGGTTGGCGATCTGATCGAAACGGCCCGCCGCCATCAGATCACGGATAGGCTGAACGGACGGAACGGTCGGAGTCGGTTCCGGATTGCTCGGTGTTCGTACCGGTTCTGCATCCTTACCGGTTGGCGTTGCGGCAGGTGTTGGTGCGGTGGTCGGTACGTCAGGCGTGTCATGCGTCGGTGCTGTCCGTGTGTCCACAGTCTCATCCACGGATGACTCTCCACTCGTGACGGCCTTGATGGCTTCGTTATCAACCGGTCCGCCCTGCTGTCCCGCATCCTGCGTTCCCGTGCCTTGCTCTCCCAAGACGGTTTGCCCAGTGGAACTCGACTCGTCGCTCTCCGTTGGTGATGGAGCTTCACGGGCAAGCGACGGTGGAAGTACGACATCGAGCGTCACCTGAATCTCAGTCCGTTGCGGGCCGATGGCCTTGCGAGGCGAAGCAGTTCCGTAGATCTCCGTGATCGGACCGGCGGCCGTGTACCCGTTGGCTTCAATCCAATCTTGGATGACTGCGTAATCCCGGCGCATCGAGACGGGGCGGCCCTCGATCACTCTGTAGGCGACGACTTCGGGACGCTGCTGAGCGATTTGAAAAGGCGACTCAGCCTGATGATCGCGGTCGAGCATGAACCCGATCCGGCTGCGACGCGACCCGGTCGGTGAATCCGTAGCGCTGTCCAGATAACGTATGAACATGGCCCCGTCCAAACCGTGTTTGCCCATGTATTCTCGAACCTGCGCAAGTACCGGTCCTGCGGTCCAGTACGGCCCGCTGTGTTCAAGGAACACAAGCCGCGTAGGAACAGTCTCCTTAACCGCGACGGCCTGTGCAGCAGATCGGCGTTCTGGGGGTGTAGGGCGTTCGTCTGCCGGTTCCGTTTGGCACGCACACGGCGTTGCCGCCCACGTAATCAGCCAGCCGATCACAACCGTTGACATAAACCGTTTCCACGCAACAACGTTGTTACCCACGACATGGGGGAGGGTTGCGGCAAAATTGTTCAGTTACCTGCCTTGGCTGAAATGTCAAGCGCGAAAACCTGCGAGCGATCTGCGGAGGTTGCCGTAAACGGGCACGTGTTGTCACATCCGATCCACCGCAGTGGGGCGCTCCATACCGCAACGCGGGTTGCGCGGACACGCCGGCAGCCTGTTCGGTCGGCAACCGAGCCGTTACCATCGCCTGATGCAGGCCGCCACATGCCTGCCGAGAACACACCATCTTTTGAGAGGATCCGTCGTGCAGGACAACACCACAACCCTGGCCGAACTGATCAAGCTCGTCGATGACTTCGTGGCCGAACGGTGCTGGGAGCCGTTTCACGACCCGAAGAACCTGTCCTGCTCGATTGCGATCGAGGCGGCTGAGCTGATGGAGCACTTTCAGTGGCTTCGCAGCGACCAGCTCGATTCAGTTCGAGACGACCCGCGTACGATGGATCAGATTCGCGAGGAGCTTGCCGACATCACGGCATACGTCCTGTCGTTTGCCAGCACGATGGGGATCGACGTGTCGTCGGCACTTATGGAGAAGATGCACAAGAACGCCTCGAAGTATCCAGCCGACAAGTTCCGCGGCCGATTCCGGTGACCTCCGTAGGTTGGGTCATCGATCCACCTTCTCTTCTGGGCGGGTGCGCCATGTATTCTGGATGTCGAGATAACGATTTTGATGTTTCTCGAGCATCTCTCGATTACGGTCCCCCGTCAGCGAAGAATCGCTCCCCCCACCTCGAAACGAGGTGGGCCACCCGACCTTGGGCAAAGCCTTGAGAGCCGTCAGAAACACGTCCGCCGCGGCGCGTTGCGCTTTGGTCATGTCACTGTTGCTCCACATCCAAAGTTCCTTCCGTGCGAAAGCGTGATCACGCAAGCGTGAACCATGCCAACCGACCGTTTCTGAATACGGATACTGTGTTGTACCACGCTGCGTCCATCGAGGGTGGTGGCCCGCCACCGTTCCCGTGAGTGTGTGAATGTCAAGCGGCGACGCCAGACCATTGAGCATATATGCGTACCTGCGCAGTCCTTTCGGCCATCCAATTGGGGTATATTGGTGGGCGCGCCGCTTCATACGCAGTATACAGGTGCAAGGAGCAGCCAGATGGAAACGCCGGCCAGTATGCAACCGCAGCCAAACGAACCTTCGACGATCGCCGAACCCGGTCTCGATCCGACTCGGGAGCGCACACCACGCGGAAGGATCCTGGTACTACTGACCACGGTCTGGGCTGTCGCGTTTATCGTCGTCGGGACCTGGGCCACATACTGGGCTGCCCAGCGAAACGATCAATATCAACTCATCAACCTTGGCCAGTGCGTCTACGAAGGTGGGCGCATGTATGTCGATTGCTGGGAGAACAAACCGCCCGGAATCGCGTGGATCAACGCGCTGGGTATTGCACTGAGTAGCGGCGGGCAATTGGGGGCATGGCTGTTGCCCGGTGTGACGGCGTTGCTGTGCTTGGCTGGCGTGGGTTACGCTATGGCGCGCACCATCAGCGTTACCGCCTCTTGCTGCTCTGTAGCATTGGCGTCCGTTGTGTACAGCCTGCGGCTCTACGACACGCCATCGATCAACCCGGATTATTACTCGTCGATGTTCGAGCTGGCAGCCTGTTCCATGTGGTTCCTGTCGCTCGCTGCCGAGCGTCGAGGGCCTCGTTTCCTGTGGGGACTTGCGGCCGGACTTGTCTGGGCGGCCGCGGCCTCGTGCAAGCATACCGGCATCGTTGGACTGTTGGCTTTGTCAGTGGTCACGATCGTTGTGATCGCATGCCGTCGTGGCAACTACCGACACTGGTTAGTGTCGTGTCTTTGGACGTGGATCGGGCTTGCACTGGGGCTCGGGGCTGTCGCGGGAGTCTTCGCCTATCGTCAGACACTCGGTCCGGCGTGGGAGGCGATCTTCGGATTCAACCGTGATCTGCTGAGCTGGGAGAGCATGAGCGGCGCGCTTAGATCCTGGTCGCGGGTGTGGGCGGGGCTTGGAACTATTCAGCTCGCATTGTGGCTGGGCCTGCTCGGAGCGATCGTCACGTTGTACACCGGTAGAGCCAGCCACATGGCACGAGCGATCGTCAGCGTAATGCTCTTGTGGTGGATCGCACAGGTCCTGGGCGCGCTGACCGGGCCGAGCCAGTCAATGCGATACTGGCAGGCGACGTTTCCACCTGTGCTCCTGATGGCCGGTGTGGGTATCTATCACCTGGAGGATACATTTCGGCAGTTGGACAAGGTCGGACGCGCCGCGCTCACGGTTATAACGGTGACGGTGATTCCGCTTCTTGCCCTGCCGCTTGCCGAGCACCATCGACACGGTCTGGCCACGTCGTACCTCACGTACACAAGCGATAAGACCGAACGCAACCGCCTTGAGGTTGTGGGGCAACAAATTCAAGAGGCTGTTCCTGACGCGGAGCCGATATATGTCTGGGCATACGACGCGGGGACTTATCTCTACGCGAACCGGCGACCGGCCAGCCGCTTCACATACCCCCGATCGCCTCAGCAGATGCACGAGATACTTGCCGACCTGGCAGCCGGGAAAGCCCGTGCAATCCTTGTTCCGGAACACCGGTCGCATGAATTCGACCTATGGTGTGACGAGGCCTGTCATCAGCGGCTGAGCGAGGTGCTCGCCCGCTACGAGATGAAAACAACGGTCGGCCCGTATAACGTCTGGGCCCGACCCGCCGAGGACGCGCCTAACGGAGGAGATCGTCCATAGATGCCTGATATGAACCTTGCCATTACACGCTCAGTGTCCCCCCAGATAGGTCGCTGCGAGCTGACATTCGTCGAGCGCGAGCCAATTGACTATGCACTTGCCGCAGAACAGCACTGGCAGTACGTCGCCATGCTTCGGGATTGCGGGCTAAAGGTCGAATTGCTTCCTGCGGACGACCGACATCCCGACTGCTCGTTCGTCGAGGACGCGGCCGTGGTCTTCGATGAGCTTGCCGTCATAGCGAATATGGGCACGTCCGCGCGCCAGGGTGAGGAAGTGGCTGTGGAACGGGCCCTCAAGTCCCATCGATCGATCGTTAAGATGCATGCCCCGGCCACGCTCGACGGTGGCGACGTGCTACAGATGAATCGGAGCGTATTCGTAGGGCTTTCAGCCAGGACCAACGAAGCCGGCGTCGAGATGCTCCGTCGAACGCTTACGCCGCTTGGCTATCAGGTCAAGCCGGTTCGTGCCGAAGGCTGCCTACATCTCAAGAGTGCCTGCACCGCGCTCGACGACCACACGCTTCTGGCGAATCCCGCGTGGGTGGATTTGGAGCCATTCGCAGACGTCCGTGTTGTTGCTGTGCCCGCCGAAGAACCCCGGGCTGCGGACATTCTGCGGCTCAACGACCTCATTTGCATGCACAGCGGGTTCCCGCGAACGCGGGAGTTGCTCGAGACGCTGGGTGTTGCCGTCAGGACTATTGACCTTTCGGAATTCATCAAGGCCGAAGCCGGTCCGACTTGCCTGAGTATTCTGCTATCGAGTGCCGAACAGCAGTAAAGTCAATCATCATCTGAGGGACAAAGTGCAGTCACTTACGCCGGGGCCGGCTGCTCGGCGGATAGTGGGTCGATCATCGAAGCCTCGATGAATGCACGAGCCCGCGCCTGGCAAGACTCACACCGCCTGCATGGTCGAGGACCACTGCGCTGACACGTCCATGTTTTCTCGAGCGGGACTCCGAAGCGCCGGGCAAGCTTCACCGCCTGCGACAGGCTGACGTCTATCAAAGGAGCCTCCACACGAACGTTTGACCCTGGTGTGGGCAGGTTTTCCATCATGAGGTTGAACGAGTGTAGGAACTCATGCCGTCGGTCTGTCGTGCCTCCGTCACCAACGATGCCAAGGTGCGATTCATCACACAGGCTTGACAGTCCCGTGACGACTGTCTTGGCGCCGGCGCGCAGCGCGCACTGAACACCGACGGACAGCAAGACCGGCGTGAAACCGCGTAGTGTTGCCTCCGACAGTGCGTCCGTCACCCCGTACACCCCAGTGCGATCGGCGTGCAATCCGGAAAGGCCGGGAAACTCTTGCTGCAGTTCGGTTACATGTCCCATCGTAAGCGCCATCACACTTGAAAACGGTAGGGTCGCCCGAAACGCCTCAACCGCCCTCAGCTCAGCGGATGCGGACTGCTGCCCATATGCGACGTGCACGAGAATCAGGTCATTATCCGCGGCACAGCGCGCAGCCGCAACAGCCCCCTTGATCCCACCACCGGTCAACACGACTATGCGAGACACGACACCTCCTCCACACACGACTTATTGAACTGCGTTTGTCACCCGTCATTATCGGCATCACCGCCGCGTTGTGCACATCGAATCTTCTCGACACGGCAGGCCGGCGCTCCTGCAGGCGGGCTTGCGACCCTGTCCTCTGGCCGATACGCTTGGGATCTTGCATGATAACAGCTTGACCCCGAAGGAGGCTATGATGCCTGAAGTAGCGCCGTTTGCCGCCATACGTTTCAACGCCGACCGCACCAGAGGCGATGTCTCCAACCTGTTGGCTCCGCCCTACGACGTGTTGGACCAAGACGACAAGGACGCGTTGCTCGCCGGGAGCGACCACAACATCGTGGCGATCGACCTGCCGCACATCCCGCCCAAATCAGCCGGTCCGCCACAAGCCTACGAGCGGTCCGCCCACCGGTTGCAGGAATGGCTCTCCGATGGGACGCTCGTACGTGACGCCGACACGGCGCTCTACCTCTATCACCAGCGATTCGAGTACGCGGGTAAGTCCCACACGCGCCGGATGTTCATCGCTCGTGTTCGATTGCAGCCGTTCTCCGAAGGCTCGATCCTTCCGCACGAGCAGACCTTCGGCGGCCCCAAGGAAGACCGCCTCGCCCTGATGAAGGCCACACGATGTCAGCTCTCCCCCATCTTCGGCCTGTATACCGACTCCGACGACCGCGTAGGCAAGGTGTTTGCCGCAACTGCGTTGAAACCTCCCAGTGTCACAGCGAGGCTTGATGATGTCGAAAACCGCATGTGGATCGTAACAGACGCCAACGTTGTTGACACGGTATTGTCAGCCCTGGCGGACAAGCAGGTTTACATCGCCGATGGTCACCATCGCTACGGAACGGCCCTTCTGTACCGCGACTTCTTGGCGCAGCAACAAGGCGGTTCACTGCCCTTGGACCACCCGGCCAACTACGTCATGTTTGTGCTGGCAAGCATGGACGATCCCGGCCTCTTGATCCTCCCGTACAACCGTGTGCTGGCAGACATCGATCTTGACACTCTGATAGATGCCTGGTCAGAAGGAGCCGATCCGATTGACTCAGGTAAGAGTGATGTCGTGCTGTGGGACGGCAAGACAGGACGTGAAACGCCGCTGCGCTTTACTAATCGTGACATACTAAAGACACTGGAGCCGAGCCAGTGTGACGCTTGGTGTAAGCTTGACTATGCGTACCTGCACCGGTACCTGATCGACGAACTGCTCGCCAAGAAACTTGGCGGCCAGCAGCCCAAGGTGCGATATGTCAAATCGAGCGAGGATGCCAAGGAGACCGCCCGAAATGAGTCCGGTGTCGCCCTGCTGGTCAACGCCACGCCAATGGCACACCTGCGCGCCGTCAGCGAATCCGGCGGTTTGATGCCCCAAAAAAGCACCTACTTCCACCCGAAACTCGCGACGGGTTTGACGATAAACCCATTGATGTGAATGGAACGGCACACTTGGTGGAGGCGGTGCGGTAATTAACAGCCCCGGCAATTGAGGTTCCGATTGCGAGCACGGCAAATAGGTGTGTCCTGGACAGCTGTGATTCCCAAGCTGCAGACAGTCAGCGAAGAATCCTGTAAAATCACACCCAGATGACTGAAACGAACACTACGACCGGCGGGAGCGACTACCAAGGCAATGGGCGCACTCCGCCCAGAACGGGGATCCTTGCGCTTATCGGCAACACGCCCCTTCTGCCGATCCGCAAGATCAACCCGAATCCCAAAGTCGAGATCTTCGCCAAGCTCGAAAGAGCCAATCCGGGAGGCTCGGTCAAGGATCGGATCGCCCTGTACATGATCGAGGAGGCGGAGCGCACCGGGGAGCTTACCGAGGGCAAGACAATCCTGGAGGCAACGTCGGGGAACACCGGTATCGGCTTGGCGATGGTTGCGGCGGTTAAAGGCTACCCCATTCTCCTGGCCATGAGCGAGGGAGTGTCGGAGGAACGGCGCAAGATACTGGCCGCATTGGGCGCGGAGTTTTTGTTGACCCCGGCTGATCAGGGCACCGACGGAGCGATCGAGCGCGCTTACGAGCTTGCCGCAGAGGAATCCGACAAGTTCTTCATGCCGGATCAGTTCAACAACTGCGCCAACATTCTCGCGCATTATGAGACGACAGCGCCGGAGATCTGGGAGCAGACACGGGGACGCATTACTCATTTCGTGGCCAGCATGGGCACGACCGGCACACTCGTGGGTTGTTCCAAACGGCTCAAGGAGTTGAATCCCGATATCCGCATCATCGGTGTGGAACCGTACCTGGGACATCGCATTCAGGGGCTGAAGAACCTTAAAGAGGCCTACGTACCCGGAATCTACACCCCCGAGGCCACCGATCAGAAGATCAACATCGAGGATGATGCTGCCTATGAGATGGCACGAAGGCTGGCGCGCGACGAGGGGTTACTAGTTGGCATGAGCTCCGGTGCCGCGATGCACGTTGCCTGCGAGATAGCCAAGGAGTTGGATTCAGGTGTTGTGGTCACGATACTGCCGGATGGTGGCGAGCGCTACCTCTCCACACCGCTATTCCAGGTTACACAGCCCGAGGTCGCCCCGGTCAAGTTACACTTCTTCAATACGCTGTCCCGTCGGTATGAGCCATTTGAGCCGATCTCCGGTGGCACCAAAGTCACGATGTACTCGTGCGGACCCACGGTTCATCGAAGGCCTCACCTGGGTATCCTGCGCCGGATGCTGGCGGACGATCTGGTTCGCCGCACCCTGGAGCTCGCCGGTTATGACGTTGAGCACGTGGTGAGCATCACCGATTTTGATGACAACACAATCAAGGAATCCGAGCGCACTGGAAGGGCCATGCCGGAGTTATGCGCCCAGTACGAGGCCGAGTTCCATGACGATCTGCGTGCACTCGGCATCAAGCCGGCGGATTCTTACGCCCGTGCCTCGGAGTCGGTGGACGACATGGTGGCCCTAACGCGTTCGCTAGTCGATCGCGGTTATGCCTACGAGAAGAACCGTTCTGTGTACTTCAATATCAGCAGAGTGGACAGCTACGGTGAGCTCTCCGGCAAGGATCTCGGCAAGATCAGGATCGGCGCTACTGTGGATCTGGAGCGATACGACAAGGAGGACCCGCGCGACTTCACGCTCCTGCGGAGATCGACTCTCTCCGAGATGCGAAAGGGGATTAGCTGTAAGACCGATTGGGGAAACGCCCATCCAAGCTGGCATGTGCACTGCTCTGCGATGGCCCGGGCGAAACTCGGCGACCGCTTCGACATCCATGCGGCGTCAACCGACCTCATTTTCCCGCACAACGAGAACGAGATCGCCCAGAGCCGTGCTCTAATCGGCGAACCGCAAGCCCGCTTCTGGATCCATTCGGAGCTTGTTCTGGCCAAGGGAAGAAAGATGACTTATGCCGAAGATACGTGCATAGTCCTTCCCGACCTGGTCAAGAAAGGTTACTCGCCGCGCGAACTACGTTTCTTCATGCTTCAAAGCCATTACCGCCAGCCGGTGCACCTCAGAGAAGACAGGCTCGAGGCCGCACAGGCATCGTTGCGAAGGCTGGACGAGTGCATGGCCAATCTGGCGGCCATCACTGAACCGGGTCCGCGAGTGCCTGAGCTCGAGGCCTCGATTGTCGCGATGAAAGAAGGCGTGCGGGAGGCACTCTTCGACGACTTGAACATATCGGCCACTCTTGCCGCCCTGTTCCATCTTGTCCGTCAAGCCAACTACCTCACAAGCCAGGGCAGGCTCTGGCGGGATGACGCACGCGACGTCGAGACCGCCCTGCGAACCGTGGATGAAGTACTAGCAATTCTCCCACCCTACGAGGAGCCCACGGAGCTACCGTCTGAGATTCAGGATCTTGTCCAGACTCGCGAAGAGGCCCGCAACAAGAAGGACTTTACCCTTGCGGACAAGATCCGGGATGGACTTGCAGACCGCGGCTACATCGTCGAGGACATCCCCAGCGGCACCCGGATCAAACGCAAGCCGTAACCCGCTCTCGGCGAATCACACATGGACGACCTCCGCCTTCTATGCTGACTTACCTATCCGCCGTGTCCACCGGCCAACGATTCGCGTACGATAGTAGCATGCCGATTATTCGCGACGATGCTGTTGTCCTAGCCCGTCTCGACTACTCCGAAACCTCGCAGGTGATCGTGTTGCTCACACGACTCCACGGCAAGGTGCGGGCGATCGCTAAGGGGATCAAACGAAGCACGAAGACACGATTCGCCGCCGCCATCGATCTGCTTGATTTCGGGCAGGTTGTCGTCAGCAGCCGGCAGGAGCGCACCGCAAGCCTGGCTACGCTCACCGAATGGAAGCAGACGCGGAGCCTGTCGGGCCTGCGCGAGAAGCTTCCCCGCATCCACGCGGCCCAGTACGCCACCGAAGTCACGGGACATCTGACTGAGGATTGGGACCCGCACACGGAACTCTTCGACGCGCTGGCGGCAACGGTGGTTGAGCTGTCAGAGGCAACGGAACCGCTCGTGCCGGTGGTGGCCTATCAGCTCCGGATGCTCGATTCGATCGGTTCCCTTCCGCGCTTCGACGCGTGCATGCTCTGCGGCCGTGACAAGATCCTGACACACTTCTCGTCGTTCGAAGGCGGCTTGATCTGCCGGCACTGCGAGCCGACCCAGATCGAGAAGTGGGAGGTGGCGCCGGCCACGCTCGACACCCTACGGCAATTCGGGGCAGGGCGGTCCGACGCCAACGTGGGCTCGGTGGCGGCTGCGTTCGGCGTGCTCAACTACCACATCGCTCATCTGATGGGCCGTGAGCCGCTCCTGGCTTCGAGACTCGTTCCCACCGCCCGACGTCGCACGGTCGAGTGACGTGCCTAGAAAGTCATAAGCGCGGGCATGATTACGCCCACCGTCCGAAAAGAGTTGCTACCGACTGACTCCCGGGAACCGCATTTAGGGATGTTCCCGTGCCCGCTCGGGTCAGGGTGTTTACGCGTGACATGGCCGAAGCGGGAACGGTTCACTATACGGACTGCGGTGTTGGCTGATTCGAATATCAAGCTTCAAAACCGTCATCCCAATACGAATCTGGAGCGTTTTGAGCGAGTCTGATCCAAGCGGGCGGTGGCGTAACTACAGGGCCGCACCGCACGCGACCGTTTGACGCAATCGCACCCTACAGTATGATCCACACGCGGCTTTCTGAGGCTGTGAGTTTTTGGAGTACCCTGATGGCTACGGCACGACGATGGGTTTACCACTTTGGCGGGGGCAAGGCGGACGGCAAAGGGAGTGAGAAGGCGCTTCTGGGCGGTAAGGGCGCGGGCCTTGCCGAGATGACGCGGATCGGGCTCCCCGTGCCGCACGGCTTCACCATCACGACCGACGCCTGCGCGCAGTATAACCAGCGCAGCGGCAAGTGGCCGACAGGGCTCGAAAAACAGGTCCGCGAGATGGTGGGCAAGCTCGAGCACGCCTCGAAGAAGAGCTTCGGAGGCCCGAACGATCCGCTACTTGTCTCAGTGCGATCGGGAGCTGCGCGCTCCATGCCCGGGATGATGGAGACGATTCTGAACCTCGGGCTCAACGATAAATCGGTCGAAGGCCTCGCGGAGGTATCCTCGAACCGTCGGTTCGCGCTCGATGCCTATCGCCGCCTGATCATGATGTACGGCTCGATTGGCCAGGGCATTGACCGGGAGCATTTCGATAGTGCGTTCGACGAAGTGAAACAAACGCGGACACGCCCGCGACTGGGACGCGTCAACGGCAAACGTATCCTCGATACCGACGTCAATGCCGAGGAACTCGATTACTTAGTCGGCGAGTTCAAACGCATTTACCGGGTGCACTGCGGCGAGGAATTCCCGCAGAATCCGTTCGATCAATTGAAAGGTGCGATCAGCGCGGTCTTCGATAGCTGGATGGCTGAGAAGGCCGCCACCTACCGACGCATCGAAAGAATCACCGGTCTAAAGGGTACGGCCGTCAACGTCTGCTGGATGGTCTTCGGCAATATGGGTGATGACAGCGGCACCGGTGTGTGCTTCACGCGCGACCCCAGCACGGGTGAGCCGGTTTACTACGGTGACGTGTTGATCAACGCCCAGGGTGAGGATGTCGTTGCCGGTATACGGACGCCTATGAAGCTTGACGAGCTCAAGACGCGCATGCCGGAAGTCTATGATCAGCTCGAGGCCGTCCGCGTCATCCTGGAAGTCCACTACAAGGACATGCAGGATCTGGAGTTCACGCTCGAGCGCGGCAAACTGTACATACTGCAGTGCCGTGTTGGGAAGCGTTCACCGGCGGCTGCTTTCAAGATCGCCGTCGACCAGGCGACGAAGGGCCTGATCTCGTCCGCGGCGGCCAGGCAGCTCGTCAAGAAGAAGTACCTTCCGAAGAAGTACGCCACCGCCGCCACCAAGGCAATCATCACCAAAGACCAGGCGATTCAGCGGATCCGGGATGTGGACATCGAGCGGCTCTTCTACCCGATCATTGACCGGCATGTGCCCCTCATGGAGCTGGAATCCAGAATGCTGGGCGAGGGAATCAGCGCCGTGCCGGGCGCCGCTTGCGGCGTGGTGGCCTTCTCGGCCGAGATGGCTGAGGCCCGCGCCGACGAAGGCGCCAAGGTAATCCTCGTCCGCAAGGAGACCTCGCCGGAAGACGTCGGTGGTATGCACATCGCAGTGGGGATCCTGACCGCGACCGGCGGAAAGACGTCGCACGCAGCCGTGGTCGCGCGCGGTTGGGGCAAGTGCTGCATCGTCGGATGCGATGCCCTCGATATCGACTACAACGCCAAGAGGATGACACTGGGCGAGAAGCTCATTCGAGAGGGTGATTCGATCACGCTCGACGGCGGTACCGGGGAAATCTTCGAGGGGGAAATCCCGCTCGACCGTCCTACCACCTCACCGGAATACAAGACGCTGCTGAACTGGTGTGACAAGCGGCGCCGATTGGGGGTCCGGGCCAACGCGGATACACCGGCCGATGCGAAAAAGGCCCTCGAGATGGGCGCGGAAGGCATCGGTCTGTGCCGCACAGAGCACATGTTCTTTGATTCGTCGCAGCCGGAGCGTATCCGTGCGATGCGCGAGATGATCATTGCGCAGTTGGAGGATAAGCGCCGCCGGGCCCTCGACAAGCTGCTGCCCTATCAGCGGGATGACTTCGAGGGCATCTTCGAGGTCATGGACGGGCGACCCGTGACAATCCGGCTTTTGGATCCCCCGTTGCACGAGTTCCTGCCGAAACGTAACAACAAGGAGGCACTACAGGAGGTCGCCGAGGATCTGAACATCACGGTTGAGCAGATCGTCCGGCGGATCGAACAGCTCGAGGAAAATAATCCGATGCTCGGTCACCGCGGCTGCCGTATCGCTATCACCTACCCGGAGATCCTCGAGATGCAGGTCCGGGCGATCATCGAGGCTGCCATCAATTGCAAAGAGCGAGGCATCAAGGTGCTGCCGGAGATCATGATCCCGCTTAGCATCAGTTGGACGGAGCTGATGATCCTCGTGGGCCGCGTCCGTACCGTCGCCGATGCCGTACTCAAGGAGCGAAACAGCAAGGTGAAGTATCTCGTGGGCACGATGATCGAAACCCCGCGGGCGGCGCTGGTGGCCGGTCGTATGGCCGAGGTCGCCGAGTTCTTCAGCTTCGGAACCAACGACCTTACGCAGCTCACGATGGCCTTGTCGCGCGACGACGCCGGCCGATTCCTGCCGGACTATGTAGATCCGCACAGGGCGAACATCTTCCCCGTCCATCCCTTCCAGTCGATTGACGTCAAGGGTGTGGGGAAGCTGGTGCGAATGGCTTGCGTGGACGGCCGGGCAACGCGCAAGAACCTCAAGCTCGGCATCTGCGGCGAGCACGGCGGTGATCCTGCATCGATTGTGTTCTGCGAAGAACTCGGCTTGAACTATGTCTCGTGCAGCCCCTACCGCGTGCCGATCGCGAGACTCGCCGCCGCCCAGGCTGTCATCTCGGCCACGCGTGTGGCTCCACGTGTCCTTAAGAGTAACTCGAAGCCGAGGTCAGTCGTGCGCCCCACGAAGGCGAGGGCAAAGGCCGCCAAGAAGACGACCCGAAAGACTGCAGTCAGGAAAAGCTCTAAGCGAAAGAAAACCAAACGCGCCAGGGCCTAACAACAAGCACAGGCAGCTCGGTGATGTACGCGACGTACAGCGGGCAAGGCCGTACGGGCAAACACAAAACCGGTCGAGTTCACCTCGAAGCAGCGTGGATAAACAAGTGCCGTACTCCAAAAGCCCGCATCGGAGTGTGGCTCGTACGCGCTGTGCCCTGTGCATCAACCGGCGGCAGGACCGCTCACTGGAAAGACAAGTGTGAAGGTCGTACCCGTCTCGGCGTTGCTGGTAACGGTGATCGTACCGTTATTCTCCTCGATCAGATCGCGGGATAGGGCAAGGCCCAGGCCGCTGCATCGCTTGCAACCTTCCAGCGTCGCCGACTTGGAGCTGTGGAACGGATCGAAAATATGCGATAGCCGGTCGGGCGGGATGGGTTCGCCCGTGTTGCTCACCTCGATGTCCACACGATCCCCCTGACGCTCGGCTGAGACGGTCAGCCGCCCGTACCGCGAGGGTGCCATCGCCTCACGAGCGTTGAGGAACAGGTTGAACAGAACCTGTTGAAGCTGAAGCGCATCGGCCCAGACCCTGATCGAATCATCCACCTTGATCGAAAAACGGATGCCGTCCTTGGACAGGTCGCGGCACAGGCTGGCGGCTGCATCCTTGGCGGCAGCTCCCACCGAAACCGACTCGCGCTGTGCCGGCTTGGCTGCACTGATCTCCAGTACGCGCTCCGACATCGCGAGCAACATCTGCACGTGTTTCACCGTGACGGTGAGCGCCTTTTTATGCAGTTCGACGTCGCCGGCTTCTAGGGCCGCCTTGGCATACGATAGAATCGGCGTCAGGAGGTTGTTGACCTCGTGACCGATGATTGCGGCTGCCGTCCCCAGGCTCGAAAGCTGCTGCGCCTGGCGAACCTGAGCCTTGAGCAGGTCAAAGTTCTCCTCGAGCTCGGTAAGCTGAGTCTCGACGGCGGTCGCCGGAACGTCTTGGGACGCGGGTCCGGGCGATGCCGACGGATTGTCGGACGGACATGTGCGAACCGGCGGCTTTCTGGCCATTTTCATTGGCAATCCTTAGTGTGCTTGTGTTACGGTTTGCAGCGCTTAGATCGAATGTATCGGCAGTGACGATCCCAACTCTTGAAGGGGCGGTAACCGTCGTGGATGCAACAGCCCAGTTTCACGCAGTCCTAGAGTTGCTTGGGCGCCTGGATATCGAGGTGCGGCACGAGCACTTCGGCGGTGGCGGTGGCGGTCTCTGCGAGGTTCACGGTCGCAGGATCGTTTTTGTAGACCTGGACGCGGATGCGGCTACACGACTGGAGCGCTGCGTCCTGGCCCTCTCATCCCTTCCCGAATTCGACACGGTGTACGTGCCACCAGTGTTGCGAGAACTGATCGAACGGATCAGCGATTGAATAACGTGACCTTAATCGGATTCCTCGTCCACGGGGTATGGATGTGTGTAAAAAGCAGGTTCCCGCCGAACTCATTGGCCCGGGCAAGGCTCATCTCCCCGAAAGCCGTTGCCCGAGCCCCCGAATTCGGCGGGGTCGCCCGCAGAGGAAAAGTGTTCTGTGGGACCTGGGACTACACTCTTTCAGCCGTGTTGTGTGCTGTCTTCGGTCCGGTGCGGCGTAATGCGTCAGGTCGTTAAGTCGTATCAGTAGGCTAAGTAGCATTCACCGTGCCAAAGCAATAGCTCCTACGTCCACCACCCGGTGAACTGTGGTAACGTTATTATTTGCAGATAGTTACAATCGATCATGTCGAGGCGCATCGCCAGATCTGGCACGGCCGGAGGGGTGGGGTATGGAACGGGTGGGGAACAATTACTGGGTACTATTACCCAAAAAAGCGATCACCTCCAGGTTGCGGGCGGCTTTTTCGGTCTACGACGGAGCCGTCCGTCGGGGTAACAACGCGACAACTATCAGCAGCGGAATCATCGGAACGCGAAACCGCGGATCGAGCTGTGGCGTCGTTGCAAGCAAAAGACCGATCGTGCTGAGAATGGGGAAATAGATCTGCTCGAACGAAAGCCCGCCGCGAAAGAGCCTCACGAGAACCCAAAGGCACAGCAGCAGGTACACGCCGCCCTTCAGCACATTCAGCACCGGGGCGAACCGGCCCACGTCAACACCGACCGGCGGTTTCAACGCCAGATCGAGCGGGAATGTCAGGATAGAGCCACATCGAACGAGACCGCACACGACCGTCGTCAGCGGGGAAGCGACCAGGTATGACCAGCCTATCTCGCTCAATGCCTTTGATACCACAAACGAATCGGCTGCCGTCCTGTTTCCCTGGGCAATATTCCGCCATCGCAAAGCCGCTCGTTGATCCTCGGGCAGGTGAGCGAACCTGCTTTGAAGGCGCGAATCAATCTCGTCCCACACGGTGTGGGGCAGTTCGACACTGTCGGGATCAAGTGTTGTTTCGAGGTATCGTTCCGCAGTCCGGCCTTCGCGCCATAGGATAACCTCGGTCGCCTTGAAGTACGCAAGAACAACACCGCCCTGATCCGACAGTGCAAACTGCCCCGCTGTGATCTGATTGCGCATCATCCACGAGCCGACCACAACGGCACAGACGATCATAAACGCAGGCAGCGCGGCCCATCGTCGTTGCATCAGGAGCTCGGAAGCATCACGATGCTTGAAGCGAACGGCTGCGACGACCAATCCCGCAAGAAGCGCGATCGGAATCAAACCGCCAACCGGTCGAACCAGTACCAAGAACCCGCTCAACGCCCCAAGCAAGAGAAACCACAGTAAACGCCGGGCTCGAAGCGCGCGCAACCATACAAGCCACGTAAGGAGCAATACGGTCACGAACAGGGTCGTCGACATCAGCCACAGCGAGTAGAAAAGGTGATATGGTTCGAGCAGGAACAAACACGCCGCGATCAACGCCCATCGAGTACTCATCCACTCACCCGCGATCCGAAACACGAGCAGCACGTTGAGCATACAAAGCAACTGCTGCACGACGACGAGTATCGATGGCGAGTCGCCGAACATGAAAATAAACACCGCCAGAAACAGCGGATACCCCGGCGTGCGCCACGTGTCGGGCTGCAACGGGCGGTCGTCGCTTTGGCTGAACACGCCGTACTCAGCTACGTTTTGGGCGATCCGGTAAAACTCGCCGCAATCAAGCGACCGAAACGCGTAGCCGTCGATGCGACCGGTGCGCACGGACGCTGCGACCAGCACGCTGGCGTGGACAACAAAGCCGGCGATGAGCAGCTGCGCGATGGGCTGACGTGTAAGTCGCATGACCACGCAGTGTAACCGATCCCGTCGTGGGTGGCATGGGTAAGCGCCAGCTTACCCGTGTCTTGGTGTGTTCAAACACTGGCAAACAGGTTTGCCTATGCCGCCCGTGGTGGCGGTCCTCAGCACACGGTCTGCCGCTTGCGGCGTCAGGCCGCGCCACCCCCAATGAAATGCGCCCGTCGTTTACGACCTTGGACCATTCCGTACTACGAAGAACGCTGCAGGAAGTATGTTATGCAGATCGGTTTCCCGTAGGTCCTGCTAGGAATCCGAAGCCGGTGCTACAACAACCCACGGTCCGAGAGCATCTTTCGATAATCCGCTGCGGGATCGGGGTAGGTGCCCGGTTCCGGCAGGTTCCATTTGGCGAACAGTTTGGCGTTGTCCTGTTCGCCGACGGAAAGGTCGGCCAGCTTCCGGTCGTCGCGATGTTCATCGTGGTGGATGAGCGCGTTGCGGCATCCGATGACTTCAAGCCCTTCGTCGAGCTGCACTTTCAATGACAGGTCCGGATCGAATCCAAAGAAGTAGTACCGCTCGTCCGCAAACCCAATCCGTTCCAAGAGGCTCCTGCGAATCAGGCCGAAGTTCGCGTAGGGATACCCTCGTACGTGGCAGAGTTGATAGGTTTCGCCCTCGTGCTCGACGTGATCCAGCACATTACGCTCATTGTGCCAGTTGTGATAAAACGCGACCATCCCGAGACCGGGAAGGTCAGGCCGCTCGATCATGGCAACCGCAGCCTCGATGCTTCCGGGCAGAGGATACGCATCGTCGTTGAGCCACATGACGTAATACCCGGTCGTGGCCCGAAATCCCTTGTTAAACGCCTTGACCGCCCCTTCCCGCCGTGGTTCGAGGATTGGATGCAGATCATTTTGTGTCGTGAGCCACTCGCGTGTACCGTCGGTGGAGCCGCCGTCCACCACGATCACTTCGTTAGGATGCGACACATCCTGTCTGATTTTGTCGATGCAACGCTTCAATCCGGCAAAACGGTTGAAAGTTGGTACGACGATGGAGACAATATGACGTGCGTCCACTCGGTCCTCCTCGAGCCCTTGTGTACCGTGACTCTTATCGGCCGGTGGATGCGGGGCTCTGCGGTCCATTGCAAAGACCGGCGCGAGTTCCACACCCATGTTCGATCCGCACGCGTTGGGAGCATGCCATGCTGTTCAACCTGGCCCTTGTCGTCGTTGCCTTATTGTTGCCGCCGGGCCCTGTTGATGCCCGCCCTACTACCGTCAAAGACGCACCTCCGGCCGCTCGACGAGAGAAAGAGGTTCCTGCGTCTGCTCAACTTGAAGGGCTCTGGCCGTCTCAGAAGCTGATGAACCTGATGCTCACGCGCTGGGCGGATGCAATCAGCCGTCAGCACAAGCTGGACGACGAGCAGCGCGCGAAGATCCGCGAGGCTGTCACCAAACGCTGGGGTGCGTTCCTCAATGAAAATCGGTCGACGATCCAGCCGCTGGTCAACGAATTCATCGAAATGCGCATGGGCCTGGAACCGCCGGCGAAGGAACACGTACAAGCATGGGCTGGGAAGGCGATGCCGGTCTTTGAGCAGTTTCGCGAACAGATCAAGCAGGAAACCGCCGAATTCCGTGAGATACTCAATCCGCTCCAGCGGGCGAAGTTTGAGCTGGAGGCGTTGCAGTTCGGCGTCGGGATGCAGGTCGCCCAGCAGAAACTCATACAATGGGAAATGGGCGAATTCCAGGAACACGAAGTGTGGCAGCCGACAAATCCCGAGCAACGTCCGCGCCGCGCCGAAAGACGACGCCGTCGGATGGAGCAAGCTTCAAAGACCACCCAACCCGCGCCGGAATCCAAGGAAACCGATCAGATCGCTCTTGAGCTTACGGCGTGGGAACAATACGTCAAGGAGTTTATCCGCATCTATAAGTTGGACGAAGGGCAACGATCAGCCGTCTTGTCGGTCTTGTCCGAGTTGAAGGAACGTGCCGTCGCCCACCGCGACCGGCGACGCAACGACATCGCAAAGCTCGAACATCGTATCGAAGTGTTCACCGGTTCCAAGGAACAGCTCGGTGATCTAAAGAAACAGTTGACCGAGCTGTACGGTCCCATCGACGATATGTTCCAGGAACTCAAACGCCGTATCGAGTTGATCCCCACGGCCCGGCAACTGGCAGCCATTGCAGAGAATGGCGAACAATGAATTGCGAATAGCAAAAGCCGTCGTGCCTCATCCTTCGCAGTGTGAATGGTGGGACACCGATCATGGTGCCGTGCCGGGTACCGATCCGATTGCGGACCTCGTATTACGTATTCCGTATTGATATTTCCGTGCGATTCGGGGCGTTATAAGATGTTCTCGGAGATGCATTGTGCGGGCGCGGAATTGCGAGCGACGTTGGATCGGCGTCCTTTCGAACCCATTCGACTGCATATCAGCAGCGGACAGACCGTGGATATCAAATACCCGGATATGGCCTTTGTGACCCGTTCCCCCATGGTCATCGGTGTTGCCGATCCCGACGATCGGGTGGCCGACTACGCCGTCCTCTATAACCTTACTCCACATCGTCATGATCGAACCACTCGATGAAGCAAAGCCCAAGCGTCGGCGAACCAGACAACAATAGCCGGTCGGCGTTGTCCAAGTGGGATTCGTGCCATTCGACGGGCTGCTACGGCTCCGGGATTGGCGGGCGGTGCTCTTGGGCCATTCGATCGACGCCCTCGCCGTTCCACAGCTTGTTGGTAGCCGTGTAGGTCCCCGTTTCCGGATCATGGATCGGAACGGGCGCCCCCCTGCGCACACCCGGAGGCGTGGTCCCGTCGGCAAGCTCGTAGCCGAGTTCCTTAAGTGTCATCGCCTCGGCATGTGTGTCGACAAAGAGTACGTTGCCGCGTTTATTGTGTCGTGGCTCCACGGGGGAATAGGCGTAAACCTTGGCCAATTCAGCATTCATACTTTCAGGTAGATACTCACCGTCGTGTGAAAACTCATCCGGAGCCAGGACCGGACCGAAACGCATCGCATTTTCCTCCACGGCAAGCCGCGGCGGGTCCAACGTGAAGGAGTGCTTGCCGTGGCGGGGGCCTACGCCTCGGCTGTCAGCCGCGATTACCGTGGAACCCGGGGCGCGAATCCGGTGCCGACCGACGGCGAAGTTGTCCCATCTCGGTGTCCCGCCCTCCAAGCGGGTTTTGTCCTGGCGCGTGTTACCCAGATACTGGTAGTTGTAGCCGAACGCCCCATCGCGGACGTCCATCGCGAACTGATCATCCATCAATTCAGGGCATGTGAACAGCTCGATTGTCATCGTAGTGCCCTCCCGGCCCAGGCGCAAGCCCTCGTCCCCAAAGGGGTGTCCGAGGCGTTGGAACGGGACCGGATCGATGACCGGACCCAGGTCCGTCTCCAGGAACCACTGCCATCGGGGCGTCCGACGCCCGTAATCGTTGGCGAAGTACTCCTCCGCGGTCGGTGTCAACTTCTCAAGCCGAAACGGCGGGAACTTGTCCTCGTTCTCGTTCAAGTAGATTTCGAAGCTGTTTCCGATGCCCTTCAGGTGTGAAAGGCACACATTGGCTTTGGCGTGTCTGCGGGCAGCCGACAGCGATGGCACCAGGATCGCCATGAGCAGCCCGAGGATACCGACGACGGTGATCAGTTCCAGGAGGGTAAAGGCCGACTTGGGTCGCGTCATGGCCGGGCTCCGTAAACGGGGGATTTCAATCGTAAGTCACGCAGACAGCTCATTCTAGGCCGTCACAGGCCTGCTGTCATTAGATCGGAGCACGGTGATCCGCGTATCAGCCAAATGGGTCGGTTGGACTTGCCGGCGCGGCATCGGACGTGCAAGAAACAGTGGCGGACGCGAGGTGCGTCGTATCGACGCGTCAACGTGAATACCTTGCTGAGTCCCCTACGTTTCGGTAAAACAAGCAAGCGCTGAGACTGATCACACGAGGAGTAACTCATGCTGAAGAATGTGTATGTGGCTGGTGCGGTTCGGACGCCGATCGGATCGTTTGGCGGCGGGCTTTCCGGGCTTACGGCGATGGAGTTGGGCAGTGTGGCCATCCGCAATGCCCTCGAGCGGGCCGGCGTGGATGGAAAGGAAGTTGACGAGGTTTTCATGGGCAACGTGATCGGGGCCGGGCTTGGGCAAAACGTCGCCCGGCAGGCGTCGATCGGGGCGGGCCTAGGGACCGATGTCGGCGCGACAACCATCAACAAGGTCTGCGGTTCCGGCATGAGGGCGGTCATCCATGCCGCCCAGACCATCCAGTGCGGTGACGCTGACCTGATTGTCGCCGGCGGGTGTGAAAGCATGAGTAACGCACCATACCTGCTGTACAAGGCCCGCACCGGTTACCGCATGGGCAACGGGGAGCTGGTCGACGGGATGATTAACGACGGCCTTTGGGACGTCTACACCGACCAGCACATGGGCAACTGTGGTGACATCTGCGCGCGGGAATACAAGATCTCGCGCGAAGATCAGGACACCTACGCGATCGAAAGCTACACGCGTGCTCTTGCGGCGTGGGAGGACGGATTCTTCACCCGAGAGGTCGTGCCGGTTGAAGTCAAGACGAGAAAGGGCACGACGGTCGTTGATCGCGATGAAGACGTCAGCAAGTTCCAGGGCGCTGAGAAGCTTCGCGCCTTACGTCCGGCGTTCGGCAAGGACAGCATGGTGACAGCCGGCAACGCCTCGGGGATCAATGACGGGGCGGCTGCGATGGTCGTCTTCGACGATGGTAAGAAAGACGCATTGAGCATCAGGCCGCAGGCGCGGATTCTCGGTCACGCAAACGTGGCGCAGGAGTCCATATGGTTCACCACGTCTCCGATCCATGCGATTCGCAAGCTATGCAGTCGTCTTGAGATCAAGCCGGGCGACGTGGACATCTACGAGATTAACGAAGCGTTCGCGGTCGTCGCGCAGGTGGCCCTTCGCGAGCTGGGCCTGGATCACTCGCGCGTCAACATCGCGGGCGGCGCGGTGGCGATAGGCCACCCGATCGGCGCCACCGGGGCGCGCATCATGGCCACACTGATCAACGCTTTGGAGCAACGCAACAAAAAGCTCGGCATTGCCTGCGCCTGCATCGGCGGAGGCGAAGCCAGCGCGATTGCCCTCGAGCGGTGTTGACGGCGCCGCGGAGTCGAGACGTACGGGAAACGGCCCGCGCCAACTTGACCCACTGACCAACCGCACTACAAGCTGTTAGGGTCGCGGGTGAACTGCACACTAGATGGAGTTGTATGACGGACAGGCAGGCTGGAGGGATAACGTGCGCGCGCCTCCGACGGGCAGTGCAACGTAGTTCGCGCACCAAAGAAGCCTCGCTCCCCACTCATACGGCTTCCGCGAGGCTTCTTCCGTACAATCAGTCTCGAGCCGCTACTCAAGACTAGGTCTAAGGACCTTCTAGATGTATTATGCGCCATAATTGCCTAAGACGCAAGCCAAAAATGACAGCCAACACGCTGCGATGATCGAATATGCACACAACCGCCGAGCGTCATCGGGCGCGCGGCCATTTAGTCAGGCTTTGCAGCGTTTTCCGGTTGATCCGCAGGCTCTACAGTGACGGCGTTGCCGCTTCGGACACGTTCCTTGATCCAAGCGCGCATCCGTTTGGGCGCGCGGCTCAGTCGCCATTCGTCCGTCTCACGGACAAGCATCATTGCGACTTCACGATGGGGCTCTCGTTGCCCGGCCCGGTGAGTCGGATCGAGTGACACGTCGGCGAGGATCACGTAAACGGTTTCGCTTTCGTCCCGTCCTCGTGCCGGGTCCTCTGCGAGAATGACTTTCTCCAGCGCACGGATGGTGATCTTTTGGACGGCCTGCCAACCCTGCTCGTACTCGTTGCGCGGTAAGGGTTCCTCGCGCGCGCTCCAAAGCAGGCGGAACTTTTCATAGTCGCCGCTCGCGCAGTCCGTCATCGCCCGTATTACGAACGCATTGACCGAAGCGTCTTCAGCGTAAAGCTCCGAGGGGAAAACCAACAAGTCAGTCGGCTTTCGCACGGCACCAGGCTGGTCGCCATCCGTTGCGCCGTCCTGATCCGGCCGACACGCAGAGCCAAAGCATAGCAAGGCTGCACAAATCAGTATCAGCGGCGAGAACTCAAGAAAAAGGCAGACCTGTTCGCGGGTGTGGCGACGATGGCGTGGCGTCGTCGCTTGTTTAGCGTGCTTACACAATGTGCTAATCGAACAGCTCATTATTGACGAGACAGTGCGCCATGCGTTTACTTCGGCGTATGGTTCGTACGTGAACACCTCGCGGAACTCAGCCGGATGAAGACAAGAAACCGAGCCGACGAAGGGCATCCTCAAACGCGGATGCAAATTGAATAAAAGCAGGTAGTTTGTAGAGCTCATCTAGGGAGACCTCCTGCCCGAGGGCTGGATACAGCGGTCGCAGTCCGACCTTGCGGGCTTGCCGCTTGCCGAGCGCCATGGTCTGCGCTTCCTTCAAGGCCGCTTTCGGATTGGTGATCTGCTCCACTTCACGTGCACGGCTTGGCAGGCCGAGCTCGCTCCGTTGCTTTCTCGTGCCAAGGACGTTGCTGAGCGCGCGGAAATCACAGAGCATCCAAGCTTCCGTCTCTCTCGCAGGAACAAGGCCTACAAGCTGTAGCCTCTCGCCGAATAGATCACGAACCGATTCAAACCAGGGATTTATTCGCTCCTCAATTGCCCGTTCGAGGTCTCCGTTTGCGTCCATGTGGACCAAGACCATGTCGAGTGAGCGGGCGTGCTCATGGAGCGTATTCCGAAAGACATCTCGCGAGGGTCGTCCCGGGAGGGCATCCACATCCGCAATCTGCGCCGGATGGTGACCCATGGCTTCGATAAGACGAGAGGCTAAACGCACGAGGACTGGCGAGAGAAATTCAATGTCCGTGGATCCCTCAGCAAAGATACCCAGCGACAAGGTCCTCACTGCGCGAATTCCTCACTCGGGGCCGCCGTTTCGAGGTAGCTCGTAACCTGCTGCGTGGTCACACTATCTTCGGATGATTCGAAAAGAGCACCTTCAACCCGCCGGAGGCGCGTGCAGCGCAACGAACCGGTTTGACCTGACGGGTCAACATGCGTCACTACGTCTGCAAAAAGCATCTGCGACTCCGGGAGGTTCTTGAGAACCACGGGCGAGTGACTATTGAGAAGAACCTGTTTTAGAGGCTCCTTCACGTCTACCTCGTCTTCCTTGACGTCAGTTGCCAACGACCGAAGAGTCTCCACCATCTGCCCTAATCGGAACGGATGCACGCCGTTCTCGGGCTCCTCAAAGCAGATCAGTCCTCGTTCCTTCGGGTCATGCATCAGAGTGACGAGCGCAAGGATTCGGAGCGTGCCGTCGGACAGGACGCGTGATGGAAATGTGTTCCCGTCCTGCATTGTGATGTCGATTCGATATTCGCTTCTCTTCTCGTCCTCCACGACTTCCAGTGAGCGAACGCCCGGAACCAGTCCTGATAGAGTCGTTGAGATGTCCGCATTCAACCCATGTGGGCGATCATCGGAGCGCGTCTCATTCTTGATACGCGCAAGCACCGCAGCCAAGTTACTGCCATCATGGATCAGGCGGCTAGGCGAGAGTTTCGAGCTCGCACGCCGCAAGCCTTCAGGATTGAGCTGCAGGAACCGCCATGCACGAAGTTCTTCGCGAAGCGCAAAAAGATGCGGAAAGTCGGCGCTGGTCACACTGCTGAGATTCGTACTTTCAGCTGAATCTGCAGGGCGTTTTCGACCTGGCCTCCCATCTTGTGAAAACTCGAACGTAGTAGAGCCGTGCTCAGATGTAGTCTCCAACCAGGGTACTCTACGACCACGAGCAACGTAAACCTCGCGAATCGCCTTCGATGTATAACACTTTACCCACTGATCGTCTCTATCCAAAATGGGCTTGGCACTTTCGTGTGTCACGAACAGGCGCTCGCTACCTTTCGCATCCTTCTGCCGTCTCAACCTCACTTCGTAGCGTATTCGTGTGTGCTTCACCTTGACATCTCGTCCCCAAGGGTCGCACGCAACCGAATCGATTAGTACTTCGACCGCAAACGACATTTCGTTTCTTGTCTGTGAGGGAGAAACGATTGAAAACATCTCTACAGGTTCACCTCGCAGATCCTGGAACGCCGTGTAAAGATCGACCTCCGCGAGGCGAGAGAGCAAGTGTAGCGCATCGAACAAGTTCGACTTCCCAACAGCGTTCGGACCGAGGATGACCTGGAATGGGAGGAGGTCCACAGCAAAGTTGCGGAAG
>CAZJTP010000020.1:14495-31647 GCA_964548955.1 uncultured Phycisphaeraceae bacterium | reverse complement strand
GTACCCACAACGGATCGATTGCATTCGCCGGGCAGGGGGCGCAGGCTGGCGAGGCTTATGTCATCGTTACAAAAAAGGCCGGTGGGCGGACGATGGCCGACGCTGAAGCGGCATTTGAGGCGCTTGATGTATACGTCGAGCCCACGAGCGGCAGCACCCAGCGCATCGGTTGGCGGTGGAAGGGGATCAAGCACTCGAACTGGGGAGCCAGCGTTGCCTTCGACATCAAGGCACCCGGAGACATCCGATTCGATGGCAAGACGCACAACGGTCGCGTCGAGATTGACGGTCTTGCCGGTGATGTTCGGGTCGTGACGCATAACGGCCCAATGAATGTTACGTCCGCAGAAGGGAAGTTGTACGGCAAAACCCACAACGGAAAGATCGTGGCCACGTACGACGGCGATGACGTCAAGCTGATCACACACAACGGGCGGATCACGGCCGACCTGAGCCGGTGCGCCGTCCTCGGCGGGACAATCACGACGCACAACGGAAGCGTCGAAGTCGTGGTCGGTGAAGACGCGTCGACCAGCCTGACAGCACGCACACACAACGGCAGCATCGAGTGCGACGTTCCCTTGAGCAGTGGACGATACTCGAAATGCAAACTGACCGGCACAATAGGCACCGGTCAGGGAACCCTCGACGTCATAACACACAATGGCAGCGTCCGGATCAGGAAGAGTGCCGGTTGACCAGTACGGCGGGTGTTGCCCTCTGGAGACGGAGCGGGATTGAAGATGGGCTAGTAGAACCGACCGACCGGACAGCACTCCGGATAACTTGCCTCCTTGGCAAACAGACACGGACGGAGACGGGCATATGCTCCCGGCTCCGCCCGTGCCGCCTACCGGGAGGATGGTGGTATCGCACCCCCGCCTTGACGTGGGTCAGCATCCCACTTGCGCGGGATTGCGACGTGCGCCATGGCCGCTAAGACTTTCCGATGTCCACTGGTAATGTCACGTACCCGCTTATTCCTCCTCAGTATTTTGCTTGACTCGCTGGCGTGACCCGGCTATCTTCGTGGCCGGTGTATGGCGCACTGGGGCGTGAACGTCGGCGCCCGGGGCCTCGGGGGCGACCCCGTCTAGGAGGATGGAACCATGTGCAAGAAGCATTCCCTAACTGCGGGATTCCTGTTTTGTGTCGTCGTTGTCTCTCCCGCGCTGGCCGAACCGGTTGAGTTCACGTTCCAGGGAACGATCGACGCCGCTCTCGGCGCGTTCAGCCCACCGTTCAACGCCATTGCGACGGGCGACCAGTACACCTTCCGCTTTGTGTTCGAGTCCACAACGCCGGATAGCGAGGCGAGCCCCACGTTGGGCATTTATTACGATCCTATCCAGAGCTTCGAGATCACAATCGGCACGGCGTCGATGACTGACACGCCGGACATCTCGATCATCGCCATTGATGACGAGACCGTTCCAGGCCAGGAATTCTACGAAGTTGGCGTGGGTAAACTGACCTTCATCTTCGGCGGGCAGACGGGTCTACCAGTTGGCACGCTATCCTCGGACGCACTGCCGACCACGTTCGATATTGACGATCTGACGGGCTTCCAGTTCTCGGTCTTTGACGTAATGACCGAGGGCTCGGCCGTCGGCAGTCTTACCTTCTTCTCTGATGGAAATGGCAACGGAAACGGCGACCCGGACGACATTCCCGCGGCATCGACCTGGGGCCTGCTGGCTCTGGGATTGTTGCTGCTCGTCGGTGCCAGGGTCTCCTTCCGTCACAGGCCCTCGCCGGCGGCCTGACGGATAGGTCTGTTTATCACCACACCACGTAGCGCTCTTCTACGTCTCATATAGCATGTCCACGTTGTGTAAGACTGCTCCTGACGTCTGCCACTGCTCTTAAGCAGTGCCAATGGCCAGTCACTTTACGAAGCACACCATCGCTCGGAAGCGGTGGTACACTTGCTTATCATGGTTGGCACTGGCGGGCGAGCCACCAGGGGCACCCGGTGTGAGCTACTCGACCAGCATCAGCGGGAGCGATGCACAGATCTTCCAGATCACGCTGGACAGTTCATCCGCGTCGTCGGTCTGGTGGAAGGTACCGTTCCCCCGAACCAGCCCCTCGAGAAACTCGGCGTCTTCCTCGGGTGTCGACGATGAGCCTGCGTAGTAGATCGTGAAGATGGAAATGTCCTGGGCGGCCGCAGCGTTCGCCGAAGCAACGGCCATGTCCCGAAGCTCCTCGTCGGTGTAGGTCGTCCAGGTCGTCCCCTGCGGCTTGCCATCGCTGACGATCACAATCGCGGTTCCCATTTCTGGGGTCCCCGACGAATTGACCAACTCGACAGTTGCGATGTCGAGCCCCGCAGCAATGTTCGTTCCGGTCTTGCATTCCAGCTTTCCGCCGCACCACCACCAGCAGCATGGATCCAGATTGTCGATCGTCGACATGATCTGGTCGTACCCGATGTCAAGGGATTGTAGCGGCACGTTGAGCTTCGCCGTACCCGTGTAGGTCACGAAGCCGATCTGCGACTCGTTGTCGGTGTGATCCGCGAGGCACTGCACCAACGCCTGGTCGGCGGTCTTGGCCAGATCCAGCGCGTCGGTGAACGATCCGCTCTTGTCCTGCACGATCATCACGTCCCAGGTGTGGGCGGTGCCAAACTGGGCCGTCGCAGACGCGGATATGTCCGTGCTTGATCTACCGAAGACCCCGCTGAAGAACAGGGGAACGGCATTGCCCTCGGCGGAGCTCAGGCTGGCCGTCACACGGCACGCGTCGGCGAACTGGATGGCCTCTCCGGTTAGTGGGGTGAACGTCTGGCCGATGGAGTCCCACGATCCAAGCTGAACGTCAGCGCCCTCAAGCCCAACGGGTATCCCTCCGGCGTTGTTGAGAGCGGCGCATGCGACTGCCCGGTTTATGCCCTCGCTCGGGCTTATTGACAGGGCGCTGGCCCCCGCCAATGCGGCGGCGTCGACCGTACGTTGCAGGTCACTCCGGACGTTGTAAAGGTAGCCCACGTCGACCGTCAGGACCGCGAATCCCAACATCGCAACAAGACCGATAACTACCACCACAACGACAGCTGCGCGGCGCCTTCCGCGCTTCTTGACGTGCTTCTGGTTGAACATGGCTTCTCACTTCCCTCTGCGACCTGCGAACCGCTCTTTCCAAACAATCGCCGGGAAGGTCAGGTAGTGCCAGATGAGATATGTGGTGCCACCGCTTCGACCCTCCAACGACGAATGTTACGCTCGTTGTGCAGCGCGACAATCCACCTCGACGGCGGACTCAACGCTTTGCGTCCCATCCTTGCGGATGGTTTGCCCTCCGGATCTACATGCAAACTCTACGATCTAATTTCCTCTCGTGCGCAGATTCTGCCTGGGATAATTGAGAATTGCTCCGGTCTGTGCGCTTTGGGACGATGGTACACTCCATTGTGTCCGGTAACACGCGACCTTCAAGCTTGGAGTATACCGGCAGGCAAGCCATTACCGGGCGAGGACTACCAGACCGGCCGTATCGCGCAGTGTGGTAACGCCACTTCCTCTTAGGATCACGCCACCCTCAAACGAAGCCGGTTGAATCCAGATGTACTTGTTCCCGCCGTTGAGACGGACATCCAGGATACGGCCGAACCTCAGGGCGACGACCGGATACTCGAGGTTGTTGCCGGTGCCTGTCACGCCATCTGCGTCATGCAACAGGAACCCTATGACCTCCCCGAGGCGCGATTCGATGTTCGACTGGAGAGAAGCCTTTAGTCCCGGATTACCACTCAGCGTGTATGTCAGAGGGTCACCGTCATCGTCGAAGAAAAAGATCTCCTCGCTGCCGAAGTCCTCCACAAGATCGTCCGTATCGACTCCCTCCTCTATCTGGATGCGCAGCTCGGGGGCGCAGGGTGGAGACGAACCCGGTAAGTTCAGCAACCCGAAGTTGCCCGGTCCGGAGTCTATGGGATACAGCTTGATCTCGAGAATTCCGTCTGATCCCGAGCTGACCGTGTCGGTGTCCTCGTCATACTCATAGTTGTCGGGACCGGTGGCCAACTGATCCTCGTACTCCTCTTCATCGATAGTGAACGGTAATAGCCATCCACCCGAGACGTCGTATCCAGCCACCCGGTTGTCAAACACTGCGGTGGCCGAAGCGGTGACGTCGGTCGCTGTGGTACCGAAGATCGGAGCGAAGAACAACGCGAGCGCCCCGTTGGCTCCGCCATCCGCGCGACGAACGGTGACCTCAATGGCGTTCAGGTGATCAGGAGCTGCTGGGTTCAAGACAAGCTGCGACGTTGCTGAGCTCAGGTCAAGGTAACCCACCCTGAAATCGGTTGCCTCCAGAACGGTTGTGTCCGCGCCAAACGATGGATTCAAGGCTGCAGCCCCATCATCGGAACCCAGACGGATCTTCAGCATCGAGTCGCTCAGCAGGCTCGATGCACCGGCCAGTGCAGCCGCGTCCGCCGCACGCTGCAAGTCAGCACGCGTGTTGTACATGACCGCGACGTCCACGGTGAGCGCTGCCATTCCAATCAGCACCGGGACCGTAACTACTACCATTACTGCTGCCGCACCCCGGCGGCGTTTGCGCTTCGCATCTCTTGTAAATTGGTTCATTGCTCTTCCCCTCAAATCTTCAAGGGACGTGCGTCCCGTTCATTGGAATAGGTCTACCGGATTGCCGACCGCCGTTTGGCTTGGGGGTCGCTAGGCTTGCGCGTGTGTGCAATCCTCCAACAGACTTTGCCGGTCTGTTGTGCAGCGCGACGATCCGCCGAGTTGACGGATTCAACGCTTTGCGCCCCATCCTTACGGACGGTTTGCCCTCTGGATCGACACTTCAACTGTACGATTCGGCGCCCTCCGTGCATCAGGCTCGTTTCAGAGATGGACCAGCCGGTAACTTCCCGTTGGGTTAAACCGGGTAAACGGTGCGGGCCGGGCCGACCCATAACGTATGAACATGGCCACGTAGATGTTAAAGCCGCTCCAAACTGCCGGAGAGAATCCTTCAAAGAATATGGTTCGCCGGTGGCGCGGAAACGGGTCGGAATCATTGTCCTGGAGGCGTCAGGGGCAGGATTGGCCCAATGGAGCGGGCAAATAGGCGTGATTCACGGCGACAGATCCCGTTCTCGCTTGAATCCAGTAGGTCGTTCGCGTAGGATGACCGATTGAGGTTCGATAAACGAGAAATCTCGGCTTTGCGAAGCAATCCGGCTCGATGACAAATACCGTGAAGGCTCCAAGATCGATCCCGACTTCGAGAAAATCCACAATGACCCCGAGTTCCGCAAGCTCGTCTATGGAGAGTAAACACGCATATTGCCGATTGCGGATGGAGGATTGCCACGAGAATGGCGTCGGTTGAGCGCCAACCCATTGGGGGCGTCACTTGCATCAGCCCCCAGCATGGCGCAGAATACTCGAGCTTACATGGTCAAAGTCGTCACCCAGGAGTCCAAGCATGAGGCGGCGCAAGACGATCCCACCTGACACTGTAACACGAGTTCTGACTAGGTGCAGGCGCAGATGCTGCTTGTGCTTTTTCTACGAAGACGACCTCGCTATCCAGAAGGGGCAGATCGCGCATCTTGACAGGGATCCGGCAAACTCGGACGAGGACAATCTTGCCTTTCTGTGTCAACGGCATCACGATGAATATGACTCTCGGACTAGCCAGACTAGGGGGCTGACGATCGGCGAAGTCAAGTACGCCCGCGACCAGCTTTATAAGACCCTGCACAAGGAAACTGACGACGCGGATGTCGAGAGTGGAGGCGGCGTGGCGGTTGTTACGGGGCTGCAGGAAATAGAACTCACACTACCCTGCGAATTTGAGTCCTTCACGGATGCGGAGCAAGAGAAACTCCTGCGAAGTATCGGCGAGCTTCTGGCAATCAGGGACATCAAGGTCATCAACAAGAGGCTTGGCAGCGTGAAGATTACGCTAGGGATGGCACCAGACGAAGCAGAACGACTGTTCTGGGCCACAAAAGCGGGCGATCTTGCTGCTATCGGCGTGACAGATGCCCGGCTAATACATTGTGACGATCCGAGGTCAACGCACGTTGGCTGTCCGGAGCCGGCGGAGCTTGCGGAGTACGCACACAACGATGCCGCGCCCAAGGACGCCGCGGCGCTGGACGAACATCTCGTCAACTGCCGAGCTTGCCTCGAGCACTACCTGGAACTCGGCGCGCAACCGCTCGCACCCCAGATTCCCAACTGCCGGATCGTCAAGGAGATCGGGCGCGGTCGCTTCGGTGTCGTATACAAAGCCTGGTGGCTTGAAGACAAACCGCGGATTGTCGCGTTGAAGGTTCTCACCTGTCCCGGTGACATGGAGAGGAGCCGGTTTGAACGTGAGATCGCCGTTCTTAAAAGGATCGACTCGCCGTCGGTTGTGAAGTGCATCGATTCCGGGGTAAGCGGTGAGGCCTTATATTACGTCATGGATTTCGTGGAAGGCGAGACCCTTGATGAATATCTGGCCTGCTCCGTCGGCGACTTGAACGAGAAGCTCAAGCTGTTCCAGCGCGTCTGCCGTGCGGTCGCCGACGCCCACGCCCAAGGCGTCATCCATCGCGACTTAAAGCCGCGAAACATCCTGATCGACGCGGACGGACAACCGCACATCGTCGACTTTGGCATCTGTGCCGTGGAGACGGCTGACTGGAGCAGTTGGGCACGTTGTACTATTACCCGGGCGGGTGACGTCATCGGGACACTAAAATACATGTCCCCCGAACAGGCATGGGGCGGCGTTGCCGGACCAATCGACGAACGAAGCGACATCTGGGCCCTCGGTGTGATGCTTTACGAGATCGTCACCGACGGTGGCTATCCTTACGACATCGAACCCACACCGGACAAACCCGTTCACGAGGCGCTCCTGGAACGCATCCGGAGGAAGCTGCCAAGGCTGCCACGCCTTGACACCATCCCGCGCGGGCGAAACCTCAGAACCCTCCTGGAGAGATGTCTGGCCTGGGAACCCGATCGTCGAATCGAATCCGCCGCGAAGCTGGCCGATGACCTCGAACGTCACTGCGACGGTCGGCGAATCAAGACGAAGCCGCTCTGGATTCCATATCGCTTGAAGCGACTGGCGGTGGGTGCGGCCACGCGGTCGCGGTGGGCGTTCACCGCCGCATTCGTTGCGACACTAGGCATGACACTCTCACTCGCCGTGTTGCTGCTCAATGTCGGATGGCATGTGACCGGGCATCACTATCAAGGGCAAAGCAACAAGTCGGCGGCGATGACCGGTCCAAGTCGGGGACACGTCGATATCGTTGTCGTAGGTGTGTTCGATGACACGGTTGATGCCGTCGTGGACTTCGCCACCGGTGAACGAATCGACAACGTGACAGACCATATAACGACCTGGCGGGCGGTCCATGGACGCCTCATGGAGCGGCTTGCCACAGCCAGTCCCAGGGCCGTCGTGTGGGACTACTTCTTCCGCACACCACAACCGGGAGACGCGCGTCTCGTGGCTGGTATTGAAAGCCTCGAAGACGCGGGCGTGCCGGTCATTCTTGCGGCCCGGAACTACCACGAGGACGGCGCACCCGATTTGAGCCCCCACATCACCGGACCATTGTCCAAGCGCCTGCGCCACGGGGTGATTACCGCCCGCGACATGGTCAAGCGCCCACGTGAGTTTGTAATGGCGATCCGACGCGGCGAGCATTCCGTCGTACCGAATCTGGCCCTGACAACACTGGCGGCTGTACTGCACCCCCAAGCGCGCCTCGACATTGACTGGCCGGGACGCAACAGACCGATCAGTCTGCTCTATGAGATTCAACCCGGTGCGTATCTGCGCGAGCGAGATCGACTCGGACTCACCAAAGTGTTCAAGTCGGGGCGCACTGAGCACTCAGTCCGCGCCGGTGACCTTGTAGCGTGTACCACATTCGACCTCGACCCACCCAAGCGCTGGGAGGAACGTACCATTCCATACCAGACTCTACTCACAGCTCCGGATGAGAAGCTTATAGAACTGGTGTCCGACAAGTTGCTTGTCGTTGGCGACCTCCGCGCCCCGCGATTCGGGTTTTCCGGTGATCGCCACCGCGTCAAATACGGGACAACGATTATCAATGACGTGCCGGGTTGTTATCTGCTGGCGGATGCGATTGCGGGTTTGCTGGACAGGCGGTATATGAAGTCAACGTCGCTGCTGCCACCGGCGACGCTCTTGCCGATGATGCTCATTGCCTTCGTCGGTTGCTTGCTGCCAATCAAGCTGGCGAAAAGAAGGGAATTCGAGCGCCCGCATCACCGGCATTTGCTTTGGATTACGCTGCTGACTCTCTCAGCATCATCCTTTCTCGTGATGATCCTGTCGGAAAGCTGCGTGGCCGTTCATCTAGGCATGGTCGGTTTTGCTCTGCTCACTCCGATGACCGGTTCGTTCTGGATCGAGTTTGTCCGTAACCGCCACCGAATCGCCGACAAGCAGAGGCGCGGTATCGACAGCTTTGGACTAGCGTCGAGTCGAACGATTACACTTGCGTCGAAGCCATGGAAATCGCCCCCAACAGCAGGATCACGGCGATAGCCACGACCGGTACGATGCGCGTGCCCCAACGAATCGCTATGTCCTCGGCACTTGACAGCGGATATATGACCACTGCCTAGTCTCCTAGCCTTCCATGCCAATGGAGATGAACGGTACGAAACCTTCCAATAAGTCGATGATCCAATATACGAAATGCATTGTACCCGTCCTCCACAACCAGTCATTCGACCGGACCGGCAATATCTAAATGCGACGATCCTCGAAGATCTGACGGAGGTCTCGCCGCCCTGGAGTTCGGACTTCGGGGCTACGTATGCATCGGTTTGTGACCATACCTTAGCGAGTTAAAAATTGTCTCTCTCAAGAAAAAACCGGCGTCGCCCTGCGCCGGGGCGCCGACGGGGGAAAATACAGGATCGACGATCGTATACGCGGAGGCCGGGTGCGGGAGGCCTTGCATCCCGACAATCTGCTCATCCGGTTCTTGCCATTCGGGGACGGATCGTGTACACTTTGCATATAGGACCTTTCGTCGGTACGTAAGCGCAGATCGGAGGAGAGACATGTCAGGTAGAAACATCATCGTGGGCGTCGGGTTGGTTGGTGCGGTGCTGCTTGCCGGATCCACGGCGCCGGTCTGGGCGCGACAGGAGGTGGCCAAACTCACGCCCAGCGACGGGCCGGTGGGTGGGGTCGGTTTCGGGCGGGGTGTCGCCATCAAGGGAGACGATGTCGTCGTCGGGGCGCCGCTGGATGGGATAGACCCCTGTTGCGTTGGCGCCGCCTACGTCTTCACAAAAGTGGGCTATGCCTGGGTCGAGCAGGCGAAGCTCATACCCTCTGACGGCGAGTTCAACGACGCCTTCGGCGTTTCCGTTACGATCGACGGTGATCTGCTCTTAGTCGGGGCCCCAAACACTGACCCCGCAGGAATGGATTTCGGTCGGGCGTACGTTTTTCGCCGCGAGGGGACGGCATGGGTAGAGGAAGCCAAGCTCATCTCGTCCGGGTCGTCCCAGCGCGACTACTTCGGTCTCTCCGTTTCGATAAGCGGGGAATTGGCTGTGGTGGGTGCACCCGGAACCGAGTTCGATCTCGGGTATGCCTACGTATTCCGACGCGAGGGGACGACCTGGGTCGAGGAGGCTGTGCTGATCGGATCAGATAACGTGGAGGGTGACGGCTTCGGTAGGTCCGTTTCCATGAACGGAGACTTAGTCGTCACTGGGGCTCCGTACGAGGACCATGGCGAAACCGTGACTGGGTCAGCCTACGTCTTTCGTCACAACGGGACCACCTGGGTAGAGGAGGCCAAGCTCACGGCGAATGACACGACCATAGCCGGTTCGTTCGGTGCGTGTGTCTCAGTCAGCGGCGACGCTATCGCGGTCGCTCGTAGCGGCGGCGCGTACATCTTTCGCGAGGATATGGGAATCTGGACTCAGGAGGGTAAGCCGTCGGGTTCGGGAGGACGCTGGTCGGTGTCACTGGACGGTGAGGTCCTTGTTGTGGGGGCCTATGGCGACGACGACGCTGGGCATAACGCCGGGTCTTCGGACCTTTACCACGATAACGAGGGAACGTGGGTTGAGTTGGACGCACTTGTTCCCACCGACGCAGGACCAGGGCGTATGTTCGGGAGTTCGGCCGCGATCAGTGGTGATTACGCGATCGTCGGGGGTCGCTGGACAGAGTCAGCATACGTATTCCTGATTAGCGGCGATATTCCCACCATATGCACATGGGGAATGTTACTACTCACAGTGCTGGTCTTAACCAGCGGAACGCTCGTCGTTCGTCGCCATCGGCCTAAATCTGATGTACGGGTCACGAAGGACTGATCAGCGAGTAAACCTTGATCTTTTAGGAGGAGGATACACGATGACTGAACATGGAAACGAGTTGGCAATCTCCGCCAGCGGATTCAGGTGGAACGGACGCATCTTAGTAGTTGGTCTTGCCATTGTAACGTTGACCGGGGTCGCTTGGGCGCAAATGCCCGACTTCGGTCCCCCGCACGATCCCGAGCGTCTACTCGTGCGGTTCATCCCATCCTGGGCCGGATCGTGTACACTTTGCATATAGGACCTTTCGTCGACAGTTCGCCACACAGATCGGAGGACATATCATGTGGTGCTTGCGAATGATAATAGGAATCGTGGGCTTGACCTCGCTCGGGGCTACCGCGGGGGGACAGGTTGTCGTGGAGCTAGTTCCCGACAACCCCGGTCCCTACACGGGCAGCGAGTCCTTGACCGTCGATGTCTGGTTACATAGCCAGATCGACGATGACGCACTCCTGACTGTGATTCAACTTGACTTCACCAACACGCCCCCGGAGCTGTCGCTCGACGACTCGTTTACGTTCGATTTCAGCGCCATTCCCGAGGGAGATGGGTTCGCCAGCTTTCCCGAACTCCCGGTCCCGTTTGCCTTCGAGAGTCGCGGATGCTGGTGTCCGTCGTTCTGGCTCCCGCTTCCCGCACAAGGGCTCCAGCACATTGGGAGTATCGGTGCGGTGGTACCGTCGGAACCAGGCGTCTACCGCCTAGACGCCCTGAACGCTGATGAGCCCGATAGTGCACTCGGCCAACGCGGCGCGCTTATTCATTCCAATGTGCGTCCGCCCGACTACCTGATCTACAAGGAGTGGCGTGCGTCTAACGGGGATTTAACCGGCGGCATATTGGACTTCGTCGTTTCGCCTCTGATTCCGGCGCTTTCGGACGTTGGTCTCACCGTGATGATGTGCCTGCTGGTGATCCTCGGTTGTTGGGGCATCCTGCGCCGGAGCGCCAGCAGGGGAGACGGACTGCCTCGAGCACCAGACAGACCTGGCGCAGCCAAGTTCCGCCAACACAGCGGGAAACGCCGTTGCTCCGCTCTGGCCCGCATGTTTGCCATCGTCTGTTCCCTCGCACTTCCCTTCCAGGTCCGGGGTGATGCGCCGGAGATGCCGAACGAGATCGTGGAGGTAAATATCGACTCTGGTGTGGTTTCCGCAATGGGAAGTGGTAGTGACGCCGTCGTAGTCTTCTCCGAGTTGGCTGGTATCGACGGAGCGCCGTGGATACGTCTTCACTTCGGGGAAGTCCAACTCAGCGGTTCGCCAGATAGCGCTGACGAGTCCGAGTCTTTCCTTAGGATCACCTCCTGCGAAGATGGTGTTATCCAGACTCTTGGATCGTTCGCCCTGCGGAGGTGGCAAAACTCGACGGCATATTCAACGGAGATCAGGTGCTTGTGGAACTCTTCGCGCATCCTGGAACTGGAAACAACAGGGTTGCCATCGACAAGATCGCCGGCGGTGTTGCGGACGGTGGCGGCGAGACGGTCCAAAACGGGATATGCGGCGATACTGACGACCGCGTGAGGTCATCGGACCCCCGTGCGGCGCGCTGGCACCAGTTCATTAACCACACATGCAACTGGCGGCACATCTGCAGCGCTTTTCTCTTCGATAATCGACCGAACGATTTACTGAGCGCCGGGCACTGCTGTGATCTCCTGACTTTCGTCTGTGATGACTTCCCACCGGTCGTCGAGTTCAACGTTCCACTGTCCACCGGCGCGGGAACGCCACAATGGGCGGACGTTGAGGACCAGTATCTAATCGACGGATGCTCCGTCCAGTTTCACGAGTGCGGCAACTGGCCACCGGGCGAAGACTGGTGCTATTTCCGGGTCTTCGACAACACGGAGACGGGGTTGAGTCCCCTGGTTGCGCAAGGCGGCGCCTCCTACCGGCTTGCTAGAGACGTTCCAGCGCGCGATTACACCGCGCTTCGGCTCACCGGGTACGGGACTGATACAACATCCAAACACAAATACGTTCAACAGACGAGCGTCGGCGAATACCGTACGCGATCTGATGAGACTATCGGTTTCACAATCGACGCGACGGTCGGAGCCTCCGGATCGGCCGTCGAGCACGAATGCAGGGGGCTTGTGTACGGTATTTTCACGCATTGGGCGTGCAACGTTCCCTACTGGTTTAAGAACTACGGGATTCGGATCGACCACCCAGCATTTCAGGATGCGATCGCCAACCCACAGCGAGTCTGCGAGGACTGCAACGACAACGATGAGCCGGATGCGTGTGATATCGACTGCGAGGCGCCGGGTGAAACCTGCAATCCGGAGAACTGCGGGGGTAGTAATGACTGCAATCTCAACGACGTACCGGACGAGTGCGAACGGAATGAGGACTGCAACGACAATCAAGTGTGGGATATCTGCGACATATACGCCGGTACCAGCCAAGACTGCGATGGCAACTTCGTACCCGATGTGTGTGAGCTCGGCGAAGACTGCAACAACAATCAGACGCTGGACATTTGTGATGTGATCGGTGGAAGCAGTGAGGACTGCAACCTGAATCTTATACCGGATGAATGCGAGCCGAACGAGGACTGCAACGACAACCAGATGCGCGACATCTGTGACATCGGAGCTGGAACCAGCAATGACTGCAATTGCAGCTCAGTCCCCGATGAGTGCGAGCTGATCGGGAATGACTGCAACGAGAATGAAATCCCGGATGACTGCGAACTTGTCGGAAACGACTGCAACGGAAACGAAATCCCCGACGATTGCGATATCGCGTCCGGAACGAGCTGGGACTGCGATCAGAACGGGACTCCCTATGAGTGCCAACCCGAGAGCGGCGCCTGTTGTCTTCAGCCGTTCGGCCAGTGCGTCGATACGCTGGACGCCTGCTGCAATGAACCATTCGGTCTGTTCTTTCCGAACGCCTGGTGTGATGCGCCCTGGTTTCAATGTCCGAGCCTGCTGCGCGGTCCGCCCCCAGACCCGTAGCCGTGCGTGGGTGCCGCACTTGCAATGCGATCGACACGGGCAGGGCTACAATCGCGCCGTTAGCGCAGATCCTTCTCGAAGATCACCATGTTGGCTGCGCTGGCTGTGTCCCAGCGGATCCCGACCAGGTCGTAACTCTCCGTGATAGCCAGGTGCAACATCGGGCGGTGCTGGTTCTGGCACTCGAAGCGGACGAGCGTATAGCCGTGGTCCACGGCGAACGCCTGTTGAGCCTGCATCAGTTGCGTCGCCACACCCATCCGCCGGGCATCGGGAAGAACGCCGCACAGCCAACTGAAGTAGGTCGTGGGCTTTAGTTCATAGCCGACGGTAAATCCCACGTGCTGATCGTCGAGCATTGCAACGAACAGACTCACGTTACGCCGGCCGTGAAACCGGCGCTGAAAGAACGCCTCGTCCTGCGGCGGACTGAAGACTTGGCAATACAGGTCCGCAATCAACTCGAGCTCACCCGGACCGACGGAAATGATCTTCGCGTTGGCCATTGGACGACTCTCCCGACCCTCCGTGGCAAGCCCCTCCTGTTGTCAAAAGGACACCCCGTGTGCCGTACTTCCCACAATGTATCGTAGCACCCTAACAGCAGGTTTGGAAACCTCGCGCCGCCCAACCTATGAACTGCCAGCCGGCGTACGAGTTGCCGTATAAGCAGGTTGACGCTCCGCCTGTTCACGTCCGATCACGATTTGATCGAACCATCCGATCTCGCGGCAACGCGCCGCGTGACCGGACAGCCTCACATCGGCGTCTTGAGGCCACAAGCACGGGACACCATACCAGTCGTGTTTCGCCTCGAACAGTTGGAAACCGCCGGCCGCAATCGCGACCAGACTTACGATCCAGCGGTAGCGACTCCGGCCAGGCAATTAGCCAGAGGGCAGACCCGAACGCGATACAGATCAGGCCGCTGATCGCTCGCGCGATTCACCCCTTTCGATCAATATTTGGCCTCATGCCGCGTCTCCTTGCCTTGGATGTCACGACCGCATTCGGGACAGCGGTCACTGGCCAAGCCCGTTAGATTATAGCCGCGGGTCCGGCAGTGTAACGGGTCCACGCTCGGCGACCAGCAGGGGCAGATCGGACCGTCCGCGTCCGGTTCCGGTATCACCGCGTTGCATGGTCCGGCCCGGTCAGCTAGCCTCTTGGGCCATGATGAGAGTTCGCATCTTGTACATTGCAGAATCCGTCGTGTTGCTACTCACACTCTTTGCGGTCGGCGGCGGTTGCCAACTCGCCGGGTTGCACCGAGCAGCCGCACCGACGCGGATCGACCGCCTGATGCAGACCTATCCCGATCTGCAAAGCGGTCGCCTCCTTGTCATCGCCGATTTTGAAGACCCCAAACATATGGAGCTTTTCCAGCTCGTCGGCGTGTCAGATCATGCGAAGTGCGTGCTCGATCCCAAACGGGGACGGGTGGAGACGGGCACCGGTTGCTTACAGTTCACCACCGGCTCGCCCGACGACACGATCGTTGTCAGCAATAGGGCTGCCGCTCAATGGTATCTCAAACGCGACTGGCGGAACTACGACCTGCTGCTGATGAGCATACACTCGCCGGAGCGGGACTTGGTCTTGGAGATGACCATCGCCGGAGGACCGATCGAGGAGCGACTCGCCACCCACACGTCGATTCCGCTTCAGCGCGGTTGGAACGTTCTGAGGCTGGACCTGGCCGAGGTCGGCGAAGGGATTCCTCTCGACGACGTGCAGGAAATGCGTCTCGCCGTCTCCGGGGCACCGAAGCCGGTCGAGCTTGTTCTCGATGACATATTGCTGGTCGGCAACCGCACGGATCTGTTCGGCGACATCTCCAACCGTGAGGCAGGGCTTTACGTTCAGCAGGTCGGCCGCCGGTGGAAGATCGGCGCGGGCCGGCCCGGAGCGGATTTTGAGCTGACTTTCGCCAATGGGCAGATTGTCGAATGGTACAACGTAGCCGCCGATCCCTACATGGTGCGAAATCTCCTGCGGGGTACGATGCTGGGCCCGCGCCCCGTGGTGGTCGAATCGCCGGACTCAAACGAGTTCCACGCCGCAAACCCGGGCAACGCCGTCGTGGTTCGATCGCGGATCGTGGAAATGAACGCAGTCCGCGCCGTGGTGACATCCGAATGGCGTTTCGTCGATGATCCCAGGTCCACGCAGCGCTCGCTCGACCGGCAACCCTTCCAACGTTGGACGTACACGATCTACCCCACTGGGCAGATATACGTGGTTGTCGAGGCCACTGCCGCCACCGGAACCTGGACACCTCCGCAACTCGGTCTTGCCGTCACACTGGCTTCTGCGCCGGAGGATGGATTGCGGTGTTTTGTCGGCACGCCGCCCGATGAACCCAAGAGCGCGCAGCCGCCGGTCTATGCCACCGCACGCAGCGAGACAACCGGTGCGTTCCTCTTGTACGTCGTCGACGATACGAACCGCGCCGCGAGAATCACCGAGTCCACGCTGCCCGGCGGTGGTGTATCCGATGCGGAGGGTCACACCTCGCTGATAGCCGTCGCGGATGCATCAGGGGAAGACATAGAGACATGGTTCTGTCACATCCTGCTAGGGGCTGCTAGTGAGGCTTCCGATGAAGACGCCTTCGCCCGTGCCGTTGATTATACCAGGCCGGCGGCACCGCGGATCGAGGTCGGATCGCTCGTTCCGGTCTCCGAGGAGGACGGCCGCACCGCAGGCTTCGATCCGGCGTCCGGTTGCTACGTCATCGCGCCGGATCGACATCTCGTGCGTCTTGTGATCGGCGGCCGGGAGCGACCGCGTTACTCACCCGCCTTTCAGATCGTCGGCACCGATAACTACGAAGCCTGGGCGGTCTACGTTGACCATCGTATCTTCGACCGCGTCGCTCGCGACGCCCAGGGTAACCTGATCTTTCAGCTTCCCGGTACCATCCGAAAACCGACCCTGGTGGAAGTTCTGCTCCGCTGTCCAGGGCAATCGCATCTAAATTGCGAAACCCCGGCTGATGGATCGGAAACGCTGGTTCGCCCACTCGGGCGTTTTTCGCACGATCGCTCTGATCTGCGTTTTCATGCTGGTAATCGCGGTCTGAATTAAGATGCGATTGCCCTGCTCCGCTGTCCGCAACGAACTGGCGGGGCTTGACAGTAAGGTCAATTACATCTACACTACAGGGTTCGGTTTACTGTTTCCTTTTCGGTTACAAGAGTTTACATTTTTCCGCAATTTTGGCGGATCACTCCGATGACAAAACGGACCAGTACCAGAGCAAGCTCCAATCGCACCGCCTCCCGCAAGGCAACACGGAAGGCTACGCCCGCCAAGAGCAAGACGAAGAAAGCCGTCGTGAAAAGGGTAACCACAGCGAAGAAGGCTGCGACGCGCAGTACCACCGTACCCAAACGCCGCGCCGCGGGCTCCGCCCGCACGGTAAGCCCAAAGACCGAAACGCCCAAGAAACTCAAGGGCACAAAGAGTACGACCAAGAGAGTTAAGGCTCCCAAGATCAAGGTCGTCAAGAGGACTGCCGGTTCCAAGAGGGCATCCAGGCCGGAGCCTTTGCGGGCAGCCTCACAGGATCGAACCCAGCCCCCCGATGAGCACCGGCCTGTGCCGAAAACGCACTTGAGTGATGAAGAGCTTCAAGAGTTTGAAAAGTTGCTTTTGCGCAAGCGGCGGGAGTTGGCCGTTGACGTCATACACCTGACCCGTGATGCCATCGACCGCAAGGAGCAAGTGTTCAGCAAGCATTCCGCCATGCCCATTCACATGGCTGATCTGGGCAGCGACAACTGGGAGAAGGAGTTTACCCTCGGGCTCATCG
>CAZJTP010000020.1:0-14485 GCA_964548955.1 uncultured Phycisphaeraceae bacterium | reverse complement strand
CAAGAAATTGACAATGCGCTCGCCCGCATCGAGAGCAGAACGTACGGTATCTGCCTCGCCACGCACAAGAGAATCAGCAAGGCGCGGCTCCGTGCCAAACCCTGGGCCAAATACTGCATCAAGTACGCTCTGGCTCGCGAGGAAGGATGCGCACCCTGACCGGTTCGTCCACCATGCATGTCGCCACGGCGCACAAGGCCGACCGGCCGGACCAATGTATCGAACCCGCCCTCTGGCATCTTTCGTCCCATCTGTGTTTCTGGATCGTCGCCTGCATCGTGCTGGGTCTGGACCTGTGGTCTAAGGCCTGGGCTTTTGCGCAGCTCAAGACAAACGAAATCCGAACGATAATCCCCGGAACCATAGACTTCCAACGATCACTGAATGATGGGGCTGTCTTCGGCTTCTTTTCCGGATACACCGCCCTGTTCATTGTCGCTTCGATGTTCGCCCTCGGGCTAATGTTCTACCTGTTCGCCCATAGCGACCGAAGGCAACATGTCCTCCACGTTGCTCTCGGGCTCATTCTCGCGGGCGCGCTTGGCAATCTGCACGACCGGGCGTTCGTAATAGCGGATGTGGTCCGCACCAAGACCGGTTCCGGGGAAGAAGCCAAGGTGATCGGGCGGATCGTCAGTGATCCGGATGCGCCGTTCGTTCGCATCGGCGACTACCCCGACGGGGCTAATGACCGCCCGTTTGCACGGGCCAACGTGGAGGTGGGGCAACAGGGCGTAGTACGCGATTTCATCAAGTTCGTTCCAAAGTTCCCCGCCTGGGTGTCCAAACTTGCAGGGCGGGACATCTGGCCATGGGTGTTCAACGTCGCCGACGCTGCCTTGGTTTGCGGTGTCGGCTTGCTTCTGATCCACATGTGGCTCGATCGAAAGCCGCATAAGCGGCGTACTTGAGGACGTCGGCTGTAACGGATCATGCCGATCAGGCCAACCCAATATCGCTTCGATCCACTTGACGAGCGCATGATGGTGCGTGCCGTTGCGCTGGCACGGAAAGGCGAGGGGCGCGTCGAACCCAATCCGATGGTCGGTTGTGTTGTCGTTCGCAACGGCCTTGTTATTGGAAAGGGCTACCACCGGAGGTTTGGCGGGCCGCATGCCGAAATCGAAGCCCTGCGTACCTGCAGCCAAAGCCCGACAGGCGCAACCGTCTACGTCTCGCTGGAACCCTGCTGCCACCACGGTAAGACCCCACCGTGTACCCAGGCGCTGATCGAAGCTCGTGTCGCGAAGGTCGTGGTGGCCATGCGCGATCCCAACCCTGTCGTCCGCGGCCGGGGTATCCGACAGTTGCGCGCCGCGAACATCACGGTGGAAACCGGGCTGCTCGAGCAAGAGGCTGCCGAGGTTCTGGCACCGTATACGACCCGCATCAGGCTTCACCGACCCTTCGTCATTGTCAAATGGGCCCAAAGCCTTGACGGCAAGCTGGCCACGCGTACGGGCCGTTCGCAATGGATCTCCTGCGAAGCGTCAAGGCGCCGCGTCCACCGGTTGCGGGCCCGCGTCGACGCGATTCTGGTCGGATCCGGCACTATCCTTGCGGACGATCCAATGCTAACCGCCCGTAACGTGCCAATCCGCCGTCCGGCGATCCGCGTAGTGGCGGACGGTCGACTGCGGATTCCGGAAAAGTGCCAAGTTACTAGCACATGCAATGGCGTGCCCACACTCGTGATGACCACGGCTGCGCGGGCGAAAACGCGAAAGGCAGATCGTCTGCGTCGAAGGGGCGTCGAAGTCATCCCCTGTCGATCGCGTAACGGATGCCTCATGCTGAATGACTGCTTGCGAAAGATCGCAAAGCGCGAGGTGACGAACCTGCTCGTGGAAGGCGGACCAACGATCCTGACTGCGATGCTGGAAGCCGGGAAGGTCGATGAGGCGTATGTCTTTACCGCGCCGATCCTGATCGGGGGTCGCGGCGCGCCCGGTCCACTGGGTGGAATCGGCGCGGCGCGGATCGACGCCGCACTGAGGGCCCGATCCGTCCGGACACAACGATCGGGCGCCGACGTGCTCCACCGAATGCGGTTCACGTAGAACTTGCCGCCAATTCCGGTTGGGGACGTTGTTTGTGCCGGACCAATCCTGTTCCGGACCGACTGCCTGGGCGCCGGCGACAATCATCTGGTCATTCCGATTGCAGATTGCGGATTGTCGATCGCGGACTGAATATCGCGGCGTGAGCAACAACTGCCAATCGACAATCTCCAATCCCCAACCGATTACTTCGCAAGGGATCGGAGGACTTTGCATCCCTGGCGAATCTTCTCATCAGGGGCTGCGTAACTGATTCGAAAGTGCGTGTCGCGCCGGCTGAACACCTCGCCGGGGATGATCAGAAGGTTACCCCGGATCGCCTCTTCGACGAACGCGGTGCCCGACGGATACCCCGACGGCACCTTGGGAAACACGTAGAACCCGCCCGAGGGTCTGACAAACTCGAACGTCCCTTTCAACTCCGCGCATACCAGATCACGTTTCGCGCGATAGGTGGCGACCTGCGCAGACATGTCAGTGTTCATGGCCTCGATCGCACCGAACTGCACGGGGTGCGGGGCGCACACGAACGTGTACTGCTGCAGCTTGGCCATCTCGCTGATCACATCGGTTGGACCCGCGGCGTAACCAAGACGCAATCCGGTCATCGCATATGACTTGGAATGCCCTCGAAGCAGGAGCGTTCGTTCCGGGGCGAAACGGACTGGGCTGGGGCTTGTATCGTCGTAGGTAAGCACGCAATAGATCTCGTCGCTGACAAGCAGCAGATCATGCTTCTCGGCGAGTCGGGCGACGGCTCGGACATCATCCCTGCGATGGACGACGCCGGTCGGGTTGCCGGGTGAGGCCAACAGAATCATCTTCGACTTGTCGGTGATGGCGGATGCAAAGCGTTCCGGGTGAAGCTGGAAGTCGTCATAGAGATCGACCAGAACCGGCACGCCGCCGACAAGTCGAACCAGATGTTTGTAGGAAACGAAGTAGGGATCGCCGATGAGCACCTCGTCTCCGGGATTGATGCATGCCATCAGCACCAACAGCAATCCGCCGGAAACGCCGGAGGTCACAAACAGATCCGGCTCCCAGTCGAACTCCTCCTTGAGCTCCTCCGCGATGCGCTTACGCAGTTGGGGTAATCCCCTTGTCACCGTGTAATTGTTGTGGTCCTCCCGGATCGCTCGGATCATGGCCTCTTTCACGTTTTCAGGCACCGCGAAGTCGGGCTGCCCAATCGACAAGTCAATCGGATCCTTCAAAGTGGTGCCGAGATCGAAAACTCGCCGTATCCCCGACGAACCGATCGGTTTTACGTGATCGGCGATGAACTGTTGACCGGTCATCATTGTTGATCCCCAAGGGCGGAAACACAAAAGCCGCCGCGACCAAGCCTGTTGCGGCGGCGTCTGGCACGAAAACCCAACGGGCCGATAACCGCGCGACACCCGCACAGGCATGTGGTCGTCCGGCCCGCACCACTATTTCTTTTCTTTAGCTTCGGCCGTCTCGCCCTCTTTCGCCTGCTCCTGCTTCTTGGTACTGTCCTTCTTGCCGACGGCGGCCTTGCGGTGCGCCACCTTCGGCAGGCCTATCGGTTTCGAGTCCTCCGTCCACCGGCCCATCTCGTCGAGGCGTTCGATACGTTCCGCTCGCGTCAGCACATTCCGGTGCCGTTCGAGTCGGCCCTTTGATTTAAGTGATTTATCCATTGACATCCAATCTACTCCAACCTACCACGTGTCGCTCTTGAGCGACTTGAAATACCCCTCCAGCTTGTATCCGCCGCCAGCTGCATAGTACTGAGCGCCGAGTGTGCGTGTCTTCTCCAATAGCTGATCCGCCATTTGATGCTGCGTCGGATCCCTGCGGTTGTAACCCTGCGTCGTGATTAGCTGCGTCGCACCGTTGGACAAACGAACCAACTCGGTCGCCACACCGTGCCCAGCCAGGAACTCCCGGGCCCGACGTGCGTTGTCCTCGTAGCCGACGGAGAACTCCTGAGCCACGATATACGTATAGCCTCGAATCCAGTGCGGCCCCTTGGAATCCGCATCCGCCTCGCCTGAGGCAGGCTCGACCGCCGACGCGTTTCCCGGGGATTCCGTCAACAACCCGTTGACCAAGTTCGTAGCCGGCGGCTGATTTCGGGCCGCTTCAATCTCACTCGTCGCGTCAGCGGTGTAAGACGCGCGACCCGCTGCATGCCCGCGCGCAAGGCCCGCTCGCTCGCCACGCCAGCGTCCCAGCTCGAACGCCCCGAACGCCACGACAAGGCCGGCAAACACCACCACGGCCGTCGTGAAGCTCGTGAGAGATACACGAATCCGCTCACCGTCCAGCTCGATAAGCCGGGTGTTTACACCGGGTGCGGCGTCCGACGCGGCTGGAGCCGGGACCGGACGAGATTCCGTTGCGGCAGATGTTGGCGCGTCCGCGATTGCCTTGTCCGGCCTGTCGCCAGAACTCCACCACTCAGGCACCTTGGCGGTTTGCGTCCCCTTGCCCTTGTCCTCGGCAAGCAGGTCGAACAGCGCGGGGCCGCGTTTTGATCTTCGCATTGTCCGCGCCTCCGTGCGGGTATTCGCTTACGCCCATAAGGATACCGTCCAACCGCGGATTTGCAAGACGGCGTGTACTACCGTGTGCATGACCGTTTATGCGGCGAGCTTTTGGCGATTCCAGCCGGCGGCCCAGCCACGAGGGCGCTGTTCGTGGAACCGCTCCGCCGGATACTGATCCGGTGGGAAAAGAAGCCGGAGTACTATCTCGTTATGCTGCATCTGGCGTGTGCCTGGATTACCTGCCATACGCTCGACCTACTGGGATCGGCTCTAAGTTAACACTCACCCTCTCGTGGCTGTCAGCGATCGTCCGTTCGCAACGTGTATTTGGTGGTGCGTAACTGGTAGGATGGCGTATGTCCGCTTCGGAGCGCAGCCTTGGACCACTTTGAGCTTGTCAGACCGTTTGAGCCGCGAGGCGATCAGCCCCAGGCGATCGAGAAGCTTGTCCGGGCCTTTGAGGCCGGCACGAAGTATCAGTGCCTGCTCGGAGTGACCGGGTCGGGCAAGACCTTCACGATGGCCAACGTTATCGCCAAGTTGAACAAGCCGACGATGATCATCTCGCACAACAAGACGCTGGCAGCCCAGCTCTACGAGGAGTTTCGTGAGCTGTTTCCGCGCGACGCGGTCGAGTACTTCGTCAGCTACTACGACTACTATCAGCCCGAGGCCTACATCCCACAGCGAGATATTTACATCGAAAAGGACGCATCGCGCAATGATGATCTCGACCGGCTTCGGCTCTCCACCACCAGTGCGCTCGTGTCACGAAGCGACGTGGTGATCGTGGCGAGTGTGTCATGCATCTTCGGTCTGGGATCGCCGGAGGACTACAAGGCCAGTGTCATCGTCCTCGACGTGGGCCAGTCGATCGATCGTGACGAGTTATTAAGACGCTTCGTCGATCTGCAGTACACGCGCAATGATTTGGACTTCAAGCGCGGCGTATTCCGCGTGCGGGGCGACGTCGTAGAGCTGTACCCGGCCCATGAAGAGACGGCCTATCGTATCGAGTTGTTCGGCGACGAGATCGACAATCTCGAGCTCATCAACCCGCTTACTTCCGAATCACTCGGGAAGACCGACAGGCTGTTTGTCTATCCGGCGGTCCACTACGTGATTCCCGAAGACCGGATCGCGCTTGCAACGGCGAGCATTCTCGAAGAACTCGATCTGCGGGTGAAGGAGTTCCGCCGTCACGGCAAGCTTCTCGAGGCGCAGCGGCTGCTCGCGCGAACGAAGTACGACGTTGAGATGCTACGAGAGGTCGGCTATTGCTCCGGTATTGAGAACTACTCGAGACACTTGAACGCCACCGCCGCAGGCGCAAAGCCCTATACGCTTGTCGATTATTTCCCCAAGGATTTCTTCCTGGTCATCGACGAGTCGCACGCGACGATCCCGCAGCTGCGGGCGATGTATAACGGAGATCGGTCGCGCAAGGAGACCCTCGTCGAACATGGGTTTCGCCTGCCGAGCTGCCTGGACAACCGCCCTATGCGCTTTGATGAGTTCGAGGGGATGTGGGATCAGGTGCTGTTCGTCTCGGCCACGCCAGCTCCATATGAGCTTGAGACCTGCGGCGGTGAGGTCGTCGAGCAGGTCATCCGGCCGACGGGGCTGGTCGATCCGCCCATCGAGGTGCTGCCCGCGCGAGGGCAGGTGCCAGATCTGCTCGAGCGCATCGCCGCGCGGGCGGCGGCCGGGCAGCGCGTATTGGTGACGACGCTCACGAAGCGGCTTGCGGAGGACCTCGCCCAATACATCCAGCAGGAAGGACTCCGTGGGCGGTACATGCACGCCGACATCGACACGCTCGAACGCGTTACGATCCTCAAGGAGCTGCGTGAAGGAAAATTTGATGTGCTGGTCGGTATCAATCTTCTGCGAGAGGGATTGGACCTCCCCGAGGTGTCGCTTGTGTGCATCCTCGACGCCGACAAGGAAGGATTCCTACGCAGCGAGACGTCGCTCATTCAGACGATTGGCCGGACCGCGCGGAACATAAATGCCGAGGTGAAGCTCTATGCCGATACTGTGACACCAAGCATGCAGCGGGCAATCGACGAAACGAACCGGCGGCGCAAGCTCCAACTTGAACACAACATAAAACACGGCATCACGCCGGAGACGATCCGAAAGGAGATTCGCTCCAGCCTGGAGCAGATGGTCAAGGCCCGGAAGGTGGCTGCCGAGGCGATCCGTACTTCCGAGGAGCAGCTCGACAAAACCGAGTTGATCGCCATGCTTGAGAAGGAGATGCTCGAAGCCGCCGAAGCACTCGATTTCGAAAAAGCCGCCCGCCTCCGTGATCGGATCAAGGAGCTCAAGGACACCCCGGATCTGGTTACAACACGCACCAACACGGAAGATCACAACCGACGCATAACCAAACGCCGCGGGTAGGGTGGACACCGCCCACCTGAGTGCTACGCCTGTGTTGGGTGCCACGGGCGGCTTGCCAGCCGGTCTTTTGCCGAGGAACAGCACTGGCAGGCGAGCTACCAGTGCCACCCCACCGCTCCGAATAATGACACCTCGAAAAAGGGCAAGGTCACCCGACCGCGCCTGCGACGCACTTGATCGCACAGGGCAAACGCGCGCCGCAACCACAAAACCGAATCGCGACCGTGAGGGAGCGGTTAGTCAATGCCGGGCCGGTGCGTCCTCGCACGTCATCGTTTGGACATCCGAGCATATTGACAGTGAAACGATACATTCCTAGCCTGTCGTTGCGGTTCCAAAACGATGATCTGACCCCTTCAAGCCTTCAGTCAGCAAATCCCGGCTGAGGAAGACTGTTGAAAGGCCGGATGGGCGCGCCTTGGCGGGCGGCATGGTGTGTGCAGACAAGCACCAACCCAACTCTGGATTGGTGTCTGGCTTGGTGTCCAGCCTGGTGGAACGGCGTATATCGAAGCGTACACGGCAGTCGCCGGATGTCACTAACCGTACAGATCGGAGTAACAAGCGACCTTCCATAAGATCAACTGGGACGGCCACTCATGACCGTCCCCAGCAACGCAAGTCATCAGTTGACGACGATCACCCCCAAGGGGACTCGAACCCCTGTCCAATGATGCGCAAGTATCGCAACCGCAAGGACTTACGTGTGACACCAAACCTGACTTGGCGCCCTGCTTGGCGCTTTCCTTGCAGAATGACCCCGATCTAAGGGCCGTTGTGAGCGCCTGGCCGGAGCTGCCGGAAGCTATCAAGGCGGGCATCGTGGCCACCGTCCGGGCTGTCAGCGGGACAAGTCAAGGCGAGTGTCCAGAGACGCGGTAGGAACGCTCCAGCGGACGTTGTGGACGTTACGCGAGCGGTTACAAGCGGGTAGCTCGACTTCGCGGACGAACGCTGGGGGTCCTTCCCTCTACCCCTCCCCCGCAGGCTTCGCCCACTTGATTGCGGGACTTTTGTATGCGGGACGTGTGATTTTTTGGTGTGAGTGATCCTGTTCCGTTCCTCTGTGAAAGGATGACGATATGGCAAAGGACAAGATGACTGGACCAGAGCAAACGGCCATGCTGAAGCGGCTGAATCAGCAGGCGGCGGCGTTCCTAGTGGGAGTCACGGCCCGGACACTGCGAGACCGGACGGACGCCCCGCGGAATGAGGACGGCACGTACAACGGCCCGGAGCTGATCGCGTGGTGGAGAAACCAACTGCCGCGCCCGAGTCTCTCGGACGATGACCTGGAGCGTCTGCTCGTTGTCAGAGACGTTGTGAGCGAAAAGTTTTTGGGATTGGACGATGCGATACTGTACAGCATCTTGGACGCGATGGACGACCTGCGAGCCAAGTATGGTGAGAACACCTTGATAGTGCTCGTGGAGCTTCTGCTGGCGGAGTGGAGAGACTTGGCGCACGACACCAGCCGGGCCGAAGCGTTCTACATCCCAACGGAGGCGGAAATCCGGGAACAAATCCTGGAACGGTTCGATGGCAAGGTGGCGGAGAGAATGACCAAACGGCAGGCCGACGTTGCCCGCAAGAGGCTGCACATCGCCATCGTGTGCGGTGGGTGTGGTAAGCTGCGCAGAGGGCGCCAATGGACCAAAGCGGAGCCACCGGAAGGGTACGCTGTTGGGATAGAATACGAAATACTCTGCCCGGCGTGCGAAGACAAGGATCCGGCGTGAGCCCGTCCAGACGTGTGCAGCTTAGCAATGGACTTGCTAGAATACTAATCGGGTAGCCGCTTGATCGGCGGCGAGCGGACTCGACTGCGGTTGCGGGAACACCTATCGCCCGCGACCGCGGTCGGGCCGGCCCGGCGAAAGGATAGGTGCACATTGGCCGGTCTACCGTCTCCCAACGAAGTTAGAGCGCTGACCGGAGCGGCAAAGGAGTGCGTGGAAACGATTGAGCAAGCGATCAGCTCGGGTCAATACTCGATCTTTGCGTGGACCTCGATTTCGCCCAGCAACACTGACGCATTCATGGATCAAGCTTCAACGTGTCGTGAGCCACTTTCTGCCGTAGTCTCACGATACAACGAGTGTGTGAGTTACCGGGTGCTGGAGGCAATCCGTAGATCTAACAAAGAACACTTGGATAACACGGGCTTCGAGCGGCTGTACGGAGTCGTGACGGCTCACGAAGCCGCGGCGCAGGCAGCTGTCAGAATTAGCAATGACATCGCCGGCTGTGTCGATGCATTCTCTATGGAGGATCAAACTGAATCGGGACGACAGGAGCTGTGCAAGACATGCAGCATGGCGATAGTCGCCGACCTCAGGAATGGGGTGCTGTCCAGGCTCGATCCTGGGATCGATAAGGAATCCGCAAGGGCGCTTGAGTGGCTGAAGGCTGAGAGGGAGGGCGCTAAGCGTAGGGGGAGAAACAAGCGAAAGAGGAGGTCAGCCAAGGGTGACAAGGTGCTCAAGAAGATCATTGACGAAGGCATACGAAAACACGGGCGGAAGTGGAAGACGCTCTTGAGCGAGTACGGACGCGACTTCCCCGAGAACGAGAGACCACCGACACCCGACGCCCTTCGGAAACGTGTGGAGCGCGCCGAGAATCGAGGATCGTAGAACTCGCGGACGCGCAATGCGCCCGTCAAGTCTTTTTTCTCCTGTCCGCATTTTTCTCAGATACCGTTGTGCACTACTGAACAAGGCATTTCCGCGCCCTGCAATCAGAAATCCCCGGACGCAAGCGGACGCCTGAATTCTTGTCCGTCCGCTTAGCGCGAGAATGGGCCATAGCCAATGGTGGCTTTGGAGCAACTCAGTAATGACAGAGACTCTACTGACCGCACGGGACGTGGCGGCGGCACTGAAGGTCTCGCCACGTCAAATTTGGAAAATGCTATCGAGCGGAAAGCTGGTGGAACCGGTCCGGCTAGGTCGGTCGGTGCGCTGGCGGGCGGAGGACATAGACGAATTCATCCGCCTTGGGTGTCCAAACCGTGAGCGCTTCGAGGCGGAGAAAGGGCGGGCCGCAAAATGATTGCAAAAAAAGCAAGCCCGCGAGCTGGACGGCGACGCGGGCATGAAACGAACCGAACACACAGTATTGTCGCCGATCGCTTCCCGGTTTGCAAGCTCCATGATTACCGAATTGTGCTTGCGCTGCCGATGGGTTGCCCCTTCCAGGCAAGTAATCCGTTGGATCGCATTCTGGAGGTGCAACAGCGAGGGTGGGCGCAGCTCGCAAAGGACGAATTGCATTCCGGCCTTGCGTTACTGGAGATTGCGGAGACGTGTGACAACTGCATGGACCGGTTACGTAAGAATTCGCACGCGCGGTGGCTTCGGATCGAAGGTGGTTGCAATGCGTGACCCGCTCGACATCTTCGGCGGGAAGCCGACCGCAACTCAAGCGACTGTGGGCAGAGACGCCGAATCAGGCGCCGGCCGTCCACACGTCATCGGTCGACGGCTCGCCGACGTGGCTCCCGAGCAAGTGTCGTGGTTGTGGCCCGGACGAATCCCGTACGGCAAGCTGTCGCTTATCGTCGGTGATCCGGGCTTGGGTAAGTCCTTCCTTACCTTGGACATTGCAGCTCGCCTATCGACGGGGACACCGTGGCCGGAACAAAGGGATGTGCGCATTGAACCGGGCAATTCGGTCATACTGTCAGCCGAGGACGATCCTGCGGATACCATCCGCCCGCGGCTGGATGCGGCGGGTGCCGACGCTACACGGGTGTATGCGATCGAGGGAGTGAAGCGGACATCGGAGGGCGGTTGCGAGTACTTCACGCTCGACTGTGATCTACGGGCGCTCGAAGACTGCATCATCGACAGAGCTGCGCGGCTGTGCATCGTCGATCCGGTGTCCGCCTATCTCGGTCGGCGGGATAGTCACAGCAACGCCGACATCCGGGGACTGCTCGCGCCTCTGTCCGACCTGGCAGCTCGACACCGATGCGCGGTGATCGCGGTGACGCACATGAACAAGAGCGGAGCGAGTCGCGCCATGTATCGGGCGATGGGTTCGCTTGCGTTCACCGCAGCGGCCCGGATCGCGTGGCTTGTGGCCACGGACAATGACAATCCGGGACGGCGGCTGTTGCTGCCGATCAAGAGTAACCTGATCGAGGACCCGTCCGGGATCGCCTTTGAAATTGCCGAAGGGCGGGTGAGTTGGTTTTACGGGCGGATCGACATCGACGCGGATACGGTGCTGGCCAGCAGCGCCGAAGACCGGACCGAGTGTGCGGCGGCGGCTGATTGGCTGACTGAGCTGCTCGTGCGTGGGCCGATGCCCGTCAGAGAGATTCAGCAAGCGGCCGATGCTGACTGTCATAAATGGCGGACGGTGGAGCGGGCGAAGACGGCGCTTGGATTGCGCAGCTCGCGCGAGGGTTTTGGTGGTGGTGCTCGGTACGTGTGGTCGCTCCCGGAGGTGGCGGACAATGGCTAGCATGGACCGCCACCGGGTTCGTGGCGGTCTATGGGCTGACGGCCCCGAAAACGCGGTTTTTCGCATGGACCGCCACACTCCGGTGACTGGCGGTCTATGGGTGAAACCGGGGCTTGCAGGAGCTGCTATCACCGAGACGAAGGGGACGCGGGATGCTCGCGTTTGACGTAAACGTACAAATTAGGTCGATTTGTCTTGCGGACCATTGCACTACAGTGTATGATAGTGACGGTGGAAGTCCGAGACGGGTTTTTCGCAGGGAGTCTATCATGCAGCTTGGGATGGGTGCGGTCTGCAAGATCAGCGGTGCGTCGAGGCGACAGCTCATCTATTGGCACGAAAGCGGGTTGGTGAAACCCAGTGCGAAATCGACCGGCCATCGACGCTACACGTTCCCCGACATCGTGGCGGCCAAGACGGTCATGGCACTACGCCGACAGGGCTGCTCGCTGCAAAAGATTCGCAAGGCCGTGTCTTACCTGCGCAAGCACTACCCGACAGACACCGGCGCGGACTTGCTCTCATCGCTCACGTTGCTGACCGACGGCAAAACGGTGTACATGCTGACGGATTCCGACGCCATCATGGAAGTGGTGAGCAAGCAGACCGTGCTTTGGATTGTGAACGTCGGCAAGCTGATCTTGGAAGCCCGGCGCGACGCGGATGCGTTGCCACTGAGGTGGACCGAAAGCGTAACCGTGCGAAAGCGGCCTTACCGGCTTCGCGTAGAGCACGACGTTGACGAAGGGGGGTACGTCGTGCAGTGCATCGAGCTGCCCGGCGCCATCGAGCAAGGTGATACGGCCGACGAAGCGATCGCCAACGGCAAGGCGGCGATTGAATCGGTGTTGGAATTCCTGGCAAAGCGGGCGGGGCGCCGGTCCGCGGCAAGGATCAAGAGACGTGCCTAGTCTTGCCAACGCCAACGTGCAATCGAAAGTGATCCGTGCGTTGGAGCGGGCGGGCTTTGAGAGACGATCCGGCGGAAAGCACACGATCATGGAACATCCCGACGGGCGTTATACGACGATCCCGAATCATGCGCGGCTCAAGGTGAACACGCTACGTGCGATCGTCAAACAATGCAGTCTGACCGAAGCCGAGTACATCGAGCTGTACTCCGGCCAGCGAAAGCGAAAGTAGGTGCAGGAATGAGAGTGTTTCAATCGACTTACAAGGACCGGACGGGCGAGACCCGCAAGACACTCACGTGGTACGCCGAAATCCGTGACTTGCGCGGTGACGTGCGACGCATTCCGGGGTTTAGGGACCGGCGGGCGAGCGAAGAGCTGGGCCGGAAGCTGGAGCGGCTCGTATCCTTGCGGCTGGCGGGAGAGCAGCCGGACGCTTCGATGGTCCGGTGGCTGGAGGGTTTGCCCGTAAAGACCCGCAATCAGCTCGCCCGGTGCGGTTTGCTCGACTCGTGCGCTGTGGCATCATCGAAGCCTCTGCGCGAACACCTGGATGATTTCGAGCAATCGCTACGCGACACCGGGGCGACTTCCGAGTACAAGTGTGAAAGTAAGGCAATGCCATGAAGGTCTACTGCCCGAAGTGCGAATCCCCTAACACCGAAGACGCATCCGTCTGCGCCCTCTGCGGCCATCTGCTCCAGAGGCCGCAGGAGCGGCCAATCGCCGCCGCAGCTTCCCGCTCGGTAGCCCGCGTCAAGCGGACGCTTTCCAGCAAGTCCCGCGCGATCATCGCTCTCTGCAACCTCCTCGCCGCCGTCATCGCCGTGTCGTTCTACTTCGGCCTGCGCTCGAGCCCTATCAAACAGGTGCCGCCATCGGAACCCCAATCGCCCGCCGACACCCTCATTCTTCGACGGCAACTTCAACACGTTCAAACAATGCAGTTTCTACCAAAAGGAATTAAGCATGCAGCCATCGAATGGGGACACACTCCTACGAGCGATCAGCTCTACAATGGGCGTAGTCTTGTGATCTCTCTTGTTGACCGAGGCCGCGTTTCACTCCCCGAGGCATGCGTAGTCGTCGGCTCACAGATTAACCACGTTGGCGATCCATCAAGAACCGTCGAGGACTGGGAAAAGCTGATTCTCGAATCGCTGAACGTCCCCGCCTATAGAGTCATGTCCGATCGAATAGATCAAGACGACGCGTGGGTCACCAAGATTCAAATAGAAGCCTTCATCGAAGAGCGTGTTACAGCCGACAAACTCCACAAACTAGGAAATCACCTATACCAGATTGTAATATTTCGAGGACCCTTTCAATATCGCAATGAACCAAACTGCGTTTCTATTCTAATCTACGCCAGGAAGGGCCAGTCACACATCGCGTGGGGTTGGGAATTGAAGACCGCGATTATTGATTCGCCATTCGAGTTGAGCATCAGGAAGAAAATGTTGGGCACTGTCAATGATCCTCCAGTCGTCAAGTTCGGCCTGACCGAAGCTCAGCGTCAGATGATCTGGCGTGACATTGTACGCCTCGAGGATCGGGCACATCTAGAAGCCGAATTGCTGTATCCGTACCCGATGCGAACGACTAATCCCAACTACACCGAAACAGGCGCCGCGGCGCAACTCGGCAAGCAACTCGACTACGCAACCGAACTCAGGCAAGAATACAGAATCCAGCTCGCCGAGTCGCTCGGCATGACGATGGAAACGTTGGACGCCATTGGCAATGAAGGAAGTCTGAACTGGTGGGAGGCGCCGCCGCCGCCAAGTCACCCATGAAGACAGCCACCGTAAAAGAATCACACTATTGGAACGTCATACATGTTCATAAGGAAGTTCGCGTATTTCGTGGCGGTTTCCCAGATGAACATTTTAGGCAAACCGTAACCGGCATACTCCACCCCGTGAAGCACCCAACTCGTATCAAACGCCACAACCCAATCGACAAGGGGAGTCTCCTGCTTCCAGTTTTGCGCCAACCAATACCGCATATTACCACCTGAATCCTCATCTACACATCTGCTCAACATGGGATAGTTATAGGTAACTCTTCAGCCGTTTGCAATGTTGGTGTCGGGTAACGGTGGGAGTTGTCC
>CAZJTP010000019.1:13222-32426 GCA_964548955.1 uncultured Phycisphaeraceae bacterium | reverse complement strand
ATGTCCCGGATTGGAAGGTCAATATATCGACGGACGTAACGCAGATTCTCGATGCGTTCAAGGGCTACCCGTATCCGTTCCCCGGCCCGGGTACATGCCCTCCGTAGCGCGTGATGGTCCGGTTGCTAGTTGATGCCAATCGCCCTGCTCGTGCTGACAGCAGGGACGGTGGTGATGGTGAGGAGGCGGGTGGCGCAAGCGGCGTAAGTGGCGATGAGCAGAACTAGAAAGCAGGTCGAGGACGGGTAGCTGCGAGGTCTCAGTTCACCACCGCTTTTACGCCCTGCTCCAGCGCATCGAACCGCGCCTCCAGCGCCTGCAGCCGCTTGCCGATCTTCTCAAGCTCCTGGGTGATGAAGTCGCCCGTGTTCCGGTACTGCGACTGCGCGAAAAACGCAGAATCAGGCGGCGTAGGGGCTCTGCCGCCCCATTATCGGCGTCCCCACAGCCTCTCCGGCGCCTCCAAGCGACCACCAACCGCCCGATCGTCTCCGCCCCGCGCCTACGTCCCACCCAGCGCCTTCATCTTCCACCCCACCAGGCTCTCACACACCTGCGCAAACGGGGGTTTGTACGGTGGAATTATGATTACCTGGCGGGCGGTCTACACCCACGATAGGATGGTGAGCTATGGAAATCCTAGCGTTCTACTTTTTTGATCCGATGTACCTGGTCTACGTTGGGCCGGCGATCCTTCTGGCACTGTGGGCACAGATGATGGTGAAGTCCGCCTATGCCCGAGCGGGGCGGATCCCTGCGAAGAGTGGGTTGAGCGGTGCGGAGACGGCCCAGCGGATCCTCAACGCCTACGGTATTGCGGATGTGGCGATCGAGCCGATTAAATCGTTTCTAGGCGATCATTACGACCCGAGACACAAGGTGCTGCGTCTAAGCCCCGAGGTCTACCACGGCCGGTCGCTGGCGTCGCTTGGCATCGCCGCTCACGAGGTCGGGCACGCCATACAGGATGCGCGGGCGTATGCTCCGCTCGCCCTGCGTAACGGGCTCGTTCCGATGGCTTCGGTGGGAAGCAACTTCGCGGTGCTTTTGGTCATCGGCGGGATCGTGCTGACGTATATGGTAGGAGCGTTTGGGCAGATAATCGCTGCGGCCGGTCTAGGGTTGTTCGGCGTTGTCGTGCTTTTTCAGCTCGTCAATCTCCCCGTCGAGTTCAACGCATCGAGCCGGGCGCGGGAGATTCTGCTGAGTCAGGGTATTGTCACAGCCGGAGAGAACAAGCTTGTTGCCAAGGTCCTCAACGCCGCAGCCATGACTTACGTTGCAGCCACGATCACAGCGATTATGCAGATGCTGTACTTTGCATCACTTGTCTTCGGCCGACGAAATTAGGAGCGGCGGACGAGGCTGGCAGCTACAGGTGGTTGCGAGATTTCCGAAACAAACAGGATTAGAGAAACAGCGGTCGGTCGAATCGCAGGCTGGCGCCGATCTGCGGCTTAGCGGCGTCGGTGAGGCCCTCGGTGCGGACGACGGTTGCGTAACGCATCTCACCGGCCAGGTTCGGCGGCGCTTTTGATTTCCCCTCGCTTGCGAACATCACCTCGCATCGCTGTCCGACGCTCAATCCGTACTCCGGGGGTACGTGCACACTCAGGCCGCCCTCGCTTATGTTCTTTGAGATGCAGTCGCACGCCCCGGCACTGCCGATACTCGTCAGTGTTAGGCCGATCTTCCGATCCAAACGTTTCGAGGTGCGTCGGTCGTCAACGGTCGCGCCAAGACCCACAGCGGCAGGATTCGTCGATGGGGCCGGTGTGCCTTCCTGAGCAAGGGGAGTGAGCATGGGAATTTTCTCCCAGGGCGGGCAAATACGCCCAAGTTTGCAATATACCATAAACGGCGGCCTCGTCAAGGCCTGGAGGGTTCATCTTTACAAAGACTTACTGAGTTTTCTCGACCAACTGCTCCGGCGGATTTAGAATCACCTCACCTCGCCTAGAAGGCCCACCCGTGAGCCGCGAATGGTGCCAACCGCCCGTCCCGTCAGCTTCCAGCCGGTAAACGGCGTGTTTCGGCCCATAGAGACGAACCGCTGCGGGTCAACCGTCCAATGCACGTGGGGATCCAACAGGGTCAAATCGGCTGCCGCACCGACCTCGATTGCTTTGGGTTTGTGGTTCAGCACGCCCATCGGGCCGGTTGTGAACCATGCGATGAGCTGCGGCCAATCCGCAAGATTCGTCTCGATCATCGCCTGAGCAGCCACCCCCACGGCGGTTTCCAGTCCGACGATACCCGGTGGAGCATTCAAGAAGCCTGCCGCCTTTTCCTCGGCTGTGTGCGGCGCATGGTCGGTTACGATGCAGTCGATCGTCCCATCGAGCAGGCCGCGACGGCAGGCTTCAACGTCCGCTCGGGTTCGCAGTGGCGGGTGCATCTTTGTGTTTGGGTCCGCATTCGCACAGGCCTCCTCGGTCAAGGTCAGATGGTGCGTACACACCTCGGCTGTTACGGGTAGCCCCTCCGCCTTGGCCTGACGTACCAGGTCCACGGCGCGTGCGGTGGAGATGTGGGCGACGTGGTATCGGCCGTAAGTCTTACGGCACAATGCGATGTCCCGTTCGATCATGGCCTCTTCGGAGCGAGGATCGAGTCCGGGCATGCCGAGCCGACGAGCAACCTCACCGAGATGCATCACACCACCGGCGGATATGGTCTTGTATTCGCAGTGCTGAATGAGTACGGCACCGACTTTACATGCCTGCTCGAATGCCGCACGCATGACCGAGTCATCCTCGACGCCGTCGCCGTCATCGCTGAACGCCACAGCGCCGGCACTTTCCAGTGTTCGGAAATCGGTGAGCTCCTTTCCGCCTCTGCCGCGGGTGATCGCCGCGATCGGCCCGACGTCGCAGTGGTCGGCGCTTCGTGCTCGGTCCACGACCAGGCGGACGGTATCGGGGTGATCGAGCGGTGGAGTCGTATTGGGCATGCACGCGACGAACGTAAAGCCGCCGCCGCCTGCGGCGGCTGTGCCCGTCTCTATCGTCTCCTTTTGCGTTTGACCCGGCTCGCGAAGGTGAACATGGATGTCCATCAGGCCCGGACAGATGATCAAACCGGTCGCGTCGATCACGTGAGTATCATTCGGCGCAGCCTCAGCAATCAGGCCGTTGACGACGGCAACGTCGGCGACCTCATCTCGATCCGAAAACGGATCGATGATCCAGCCGCCGCGTATCAGCAAGCTGTCATGGTTGGCTTCTTGCAGCATAGGTTCCCGGCATTTGCTCCCGGATGCCATCGTGACGCGATCCAACCGGCGTAAACCTCATTGCGGATTGGCTTGCGTGGGCACGAAGTTGTCCTCGCAGCTCTCCACGTAGCCGCATAGCTCGCAAACGCGTGTGCATTGGCGATAAACCAGATAGCCGGCTTCGCATTGCGGGCAAAGCAGCTCGCGTGATTCAGTCGCCGACTCCTCAGATCGACGATGCTCTTCGCTCACGATGGCGCCTCCATGCGGATAAAGGTCAACGTTCTGCGCTGAAGACACATTGTCGCGTTGGCTGTTTGTTCCCACCGCGCACCGGTTACGATACTATACCCACTTGCAGCAAAGTGCGTCCATGCCTAAGGGTATTCTTGGGTGAGGGTAAACGCGGATTCGATAGGGTTAATCGGCGCAAACTGCGTTTGGATCGCTGATCCGAGCCTCGAGCGCCGGCGCGGGGTATGTGTTGGTCACTCGTTCACAACCCGTTGCTCTCGCTTCGGGCTTGGTTCAAGACTCTGCCCACTAACTTGACGGTCATCCGTTTCCTTTCGGGCGCAGTTCGCGGACTTCTATTGGGAGGTATTCAACCATGTCAATCGAACGAATGTCAGGCAACAAACAACAGAGGCGGAGTTCCAAAGCCGTCAGGGTCGTCGTGGGGACGTTGTTGGCTGTCGGGGTGGGCGCGTGTTCACCCTCGACACCGGTCACGGAGACGGAGAGAAACGCGGATGGTCAATTCGCGGACCTCGTGATACTCAATACCGGAATCTGGACGGGGATCGACCGCGCGGCGAATCCCAGCACATCCGGTGAGCCGACCGCTCTGGCCGTCGTCGGTGACAAGATCGTCGCGGTCGGAAGCGATGCCTCTGTGCGGGCATGGATTGGGACCAACACGAGAGTGATTGACGCTCTCAGACGCCGCGTCATACCCGGCATCACCGACAGCCACGTGCACATCGTCAGCGGCGGGTTTCAACTGGCCCGCCTAAATCTGCGCAATGCGCGCGATCGCCGGGAGTTCACACAGGCGGTCGGAGCGGAGGCGGAAACAAAAAAGAAGGGTCAGTGGATTCTTGGCGGACGATGGAGCGTGGACAGTTGGGCCGACCCGTCGCCGCCCAACAAGGGTTGGCTCGACCCCGTCACAGGCGATGTGCCGGTCTTTCTGAGCCGAATGGACGGTCATTCGGCGATCGTAAACTCAGCCGCCCTGCGATTGGCGAGGATTGACGCATCGGGGCCGCCTGATCCGAAGGGCGGGGAGGTTGAGCGTGACTCCAAGACGCGCGAACCGACGGGGATTCTGAAGGAATCGGCCATGGACCTCGTGAGCCGGCTCATTCCCGACCCGACGCCGGACGAGCGTTATGAGGCGCTTCGTCGTGCGATGCAGCATGCCAACTCGCTGGGGATCACGTCGATGCACGATATGTTCGCCGTAGGTGACCTGGAGGCGTTCCGCCGCGCGGAGCAGGAGGGCACGCTGACCGTGCGTATCACGGTGTATCTGGGTGTCACTGATTGGGCATCGCACGTCGACGAAATTCCCGCGTACGGACTCAACAGCAATATGCTTCGGCTGGTTGGTTTCAAGGGGTTCATGGACGGTTCGTTGGGCAGCCGAACCGCGTATATGCGAGAACCCTACAGCGATGCGACGCCCGAGATGCCGTACCCTCGTGGTCAACTGACCGCGACGGCTGATCCGCCCGAATCGTTTCAGCAGAATGTTGCATTAGTCGATTCGCGCGGCCTGCAGATGGCGGTGCACGCGATCGGCGATGAAGCGAATCATCTGTTGCTCGATGCGTACGGATATGCCTTGAAGCGAAACGGACGGCGCGACGCACGCCACCGCGTTGAGCACGCTCAACATCTCCACGTCGAGGATATTCAGCGTTTCGCAAGGCTTGGTGTAGTCGCGTCGATGCAGCCGTTCCACAAGGCCGACGACGGGCGGTATGCCGAACAGCGGCTCGGCAAGGAGCGGCTCAAAGGTTCGTATGCCTACCGCCAGCTCGTCGATGCGGGAGCATTGGTCGTTTTCGGCAGCGATTGGCCGGTCGTGACGTTGAACCCGTTTGCGGGCATCGATTCCGCCGTCAACGCCGGAACGCTGGATGGTAAGGTCTGGCTACCGTCCCATTCGCTAACGGTCGAGGAGGCGCTTCGTGCATACACGGTTTTGCCACCAAAGGCGATCCATCAGGAGCACCGCCTCGGTACGATCGGAGTCGGCAAACTGGCTGACTTCGTCATTCTCTCGGAAGACCTGCTGACGATACCAAAGATGCGGATCGGCGAAGTGGAGGTTGATCAGACCATCCTCGGCGGCAAGATCGTCTATACGCGAAGCGACTGACACATATGTGTCAGCCAACATCCGGCGTAAGGCACGCAAGAGCAACGTTATACGCTGCGTGGCAACCGGCGGCCGGTCCGTACCCGCGATACCAGAAGATGATCGCCAGATACATCCCCGCGATCGTGCGGAAGATAAACGGCGCTGCGTCAAACGGCTCGACGCCGATCGGGCGATGATGGTGAGCGGCGAAGGCCAGCGACGAAAGAACAATTGCGCACACGGCAACGGGGACACGGTCAAACCGCAGTAAGTCCACGCCGATCATGATGACAAGGGAAATCACCACTAACCGGAACACAAGCTCCTCGTAGATGCCGGCGCCGATTCCCATAGCGATCTTGTTGAGCAGGCCGGTGGTGACGAACTCCGTCCCCGCCAGCGGAATCGTCCAGTTCAAAACTAGCAGCGGAATTGCGAGCCCGGCCGCCTCGAGATACATCAGCCCCACGCGACTCCAACGGATGGACCACTTTTCGCCCGAGGTGATATGCGTCGCGAGCAGGATCGCTATCACGCCGAGCCCCGGCGCCCACATCCCGGCGTGTCCGAACAGCTCGAAGAAACGTCTTAGCAGATCGAAGGCGATCACGCGATTCTGCTGCCGCGTGAACGAAATCAGTTCATAGAACACGATGAGCGGCGACAGAAACACCAGGGCCTCCAGCGGACGCGCTACAAGGCCTCGTCTTGCGGACGGATCACTGGTTGGTTGTTTCCGGGCCATCGTCGGCGTATCGTGCGGACTCAGGCGGCGACTTGCAAGCACTTGATCCGAGCCCGGAGCGCGAGCGACGGGTCAACATACGTTCCATACGCTCATGCGAGAAACGCTCGTGCGAGAATTCTTTCTCGCACGAATGGGCCGAGAAATGATTCTCGGCCCAGCGAGATTTTCGGCACAGCGAGACAAAAATCCCCCGCTCGCGCTTGGAACTCGGAATGGCGTTGGAGATTGTTTATTTCACGGGATACGAACGGCTGACGGATGCAGACTCCCGTAGACCAGGTCCTCCGCAAGATGTATGACCGTCTCTGGTCGGCGTACGGGCCTCAGCACTGGTGGCCCGCACGGACGCCGACCGAGGTCGTCATCGGCGCGATTCTTACCCAGAACACCGCGTGGAAGAACGTCGAGCGGGCAATCGGGAACCTCAAGAAGGCAAGGTGTCTAACCTGGCGCGCCCTGCGCAACTGTTCCGAGGTCGACCTGGCGGAGTTGGTCCAGCCGTCGGGTACGTATCATGTCAAAGCCGCCCGGCTCAAGGCGTTTGTGGATTATCTGTGGGAGAACCACGACGGATCACTGGAGTCGATGCTGGACGGTGAAATCGACGACGTCCGAGAACGGCTGCTGAGCATTCGCGGGATCGGTCCGGAGACAGCCGACGCGATTCTCCTGTACGCGGGGAAACGCCCCACGTTCGTGGTCGACGCCTACACGATACGCATCCTGCGCCGTCACTTCGTCATCGACGACAAGGCCGATTACGAAGCGGTGCACCGGCTGTTTCACGAAGCGCTGCGACCGGATGTGCGGCTTTACAACGAATACCACGCCCTGCTGGTCGCGGTCGGCAAACGACATTGCCGCACCCTCGCCGCGTGCGACGGGTGTCCGCTGGCCGGTCTGCCACACGATGCTCGTGTATAGCTTCCGGCGCATCCCCGTCTTGCGTTTCGCATACGGTTGGCGACAATACCTGCCAGCGGTCGGGGTGCGTGGCCTCGCCCAGTGATTGTAAGCACATTATCTAACGGAGGTGTTGAGATGTTCAGGTTCAATCGAGTAGTGACTGTGTTAGTGGTTGGTGTCGTGGTCGCAGCAGCGTTCGGGAAAGCAATCAAAATGAGGGAGATCACCCCTCTGGGGGGCACGTTGGAGGAGGGTTCCGATGCGGATGGGATGGCCATCTTCAACTACCATGATGGTGCAAACAACAACAGCGACACGGAAGCAACTGTGGCCATCACGGACTTCATCCCCGGAGAGACGTACGGCGCTTGGGTCATCCCCGGCGGCGACGTCACTTATCCCGAAGTCGCCAATCCTTCGGGTAATGCAAACTTCCACGGCTCCTTCAACTTCGACCTGTGCTTGTGGAATGAATATGGCATCACGGTGAAGATCTGGCGTGAGCAGGACGGAACCTACGGCCGCGCCGTTGACGGGAGCGAGGACGTCGCCGAGGGTTGGGTCGACTGCCCGTAACGCGGCGCTGACAGACAAGTAATCCGCGTAAGCTTCAGGACGCCCAAGAGAACTGCATAGGGCCTCGTGCCCATCCCCCCGGTTCTGTTGGGCGTCTTTCTAATCCACGACCTGCCGCCAAGTGCCCTGGCTAATTACCATGCTTGGAGGTTTTGTGTATCCGATGGGCGGGTTGGCGTACAGGTTGGGATCGTGCACGATCTCATTATCCTTGTCACACACAACGGCGTCTGTTCCGGTGCTTTCCCCAATGACTACGCCGCGAACGCGCGCACTTTCCATGAAGTCTATTGTGCCGAAAACATGAACCAGTCCGCGCACATCATTGGGATACGTGTCAAGCTGATCGTCATCGGTGACTGACTCATAGGGCACACCAGGGAGGTTGTAATTGACCTCAGAATCCGATTCGGACAACACGGTCTCGTCGCTCTTGTACTTGAACTCTACATCGCCGTTTACTATCAGGGCGGGATAATCCGACCGATAGGGTTGAATGAACACAGGATCCCGCAGTTCGAGTTTGTGGCCTGGGCAGTCAATCACCAGTGTGCCGAGAATACGGCTTTTCTCGATGTGTAAATCGTGCCCAGCCATGTCAATGTAGTAGACACCGTCAGGATTGGTTACCCCCCAGGGAGTGTAGCCAGGTCCAATCACGTTCTCATTGAGGTCGGGGGGGGCTATCGGGGTCACGGTGGCGATGCTCTTGTACATGTCAAAAACCGTTGGATCCGGGAGGTCCTTTTGTGGTGCGGGGATCGTCGCGACTCCGGTGACTGTGCCCCCACCACTTTGAGTCGCAGCATGGACATCGCCGTAAACGATCTCATCGTTTCGCAGATTCCCATTGGTCGACAAAGGAGCATCCGTAACAGTGATAGAATCGCCACCCTTCACGTGGACCTCACCGGCCGCGTGAAGACAGGTGCTCAGCACTTCCAAGGGATCGAGTTTCGCGACAACCGTGACCTGAAGCTTGTACCGCGCGTCGCCCTGCCAACCGGTGCCAGTCAGCACGACGGGTTCGGTATCGAAGTCGGTCAGGTCGCCGTCGTCGAAGTCGACACCTTCGAGCGTGTAGGTTCCACTGCCTATCGGCCGGTCGGTCTCCCAGACGCCGTTGGGATTGTTCGTACGCCAGTCGGGATCGTTGGCAATCGTGTGCAAGCCCATCTCGACGGCCGACAGGGCATGAAGCCGGGCCTGGGCAAAGTCGGCCGTCCCTTCCGCAAAGCGCCGCTCGACCCGCAACGCCGTCAGAGCCGCCACACCGATCACCGTTACGGCCATAGCGCAGCCGAGGACCGCAACATACAGGCTGCCGCGTCGACGATAGTGCTTACTTCGGCGCACCTTTAGATTCCTCGATCAGTGTCCTCGTCTTAGCTTTGAGGCTGGGACGCAGCCACTGTGTTTGCCCGAACACCCACAAGTGAACAGACAACTACCTCATGGTGTGCAACGGTCACGGTGATCCGTTTGATATCCTGGTCGCTGCCGGCTACTTTTGCCAGATTGTTGGCATCCACGTATTCTACAACGATGCTTCGCTCCCACCCCGTCCGATCCGGCAGAGCCGTTCCATCCGGATACTCGGGCGGCGACGCGGTCCAGCCGTGATAGTCATCGACGTCGTCGAACCCGGCGCGCGATACGCTGCTCTCCCCAACCTCGAGTCCGAAGAGTGGGGAACCGTCAAGATCCTCATAGGCTTTGCGCAGCACTTCGTCCATCAGGTCTCGGGCAAGCAGAAGCCCCACCGCCCGGTCACTTGTCTTCTGTTGCCCGACGGTCGCGTCACCGACCGTGTTCAATGCGACAACGAGCAGCCCGCCGACCAGCACTACAGACATGACGGTCTCGGCCAGAGTGAAAGCATAGCGCGAACCAGGTTGGCGTGTCGTGTGCGGGAGGCTGACGGTCATGGCGATGCCACCTCCGGACTGTTGAGATTCTGTATGGAAGTCTCGACGCGCGTTGCGGAGTCCGCTCCGATCTGCAGGGCTATTCTCGTTGCGGCCACGAAGTATCGGTCGACAGTGATCTCCTGAGTCCCGGAACTTGCGAACTGGCCGTAGACGGAGAAGCGAAGATCTTGGTCGTCGATATTCTTGCTGGGATCCCAGGTAGCTCCCGCATCCTCGGTCCAGCGGTGGTACATGCCATCGTCAGGTGCGCTCTTCGAGTAGTAGTGATAGACATACGCTGGCGGAATGGCCGGAACCTCGACAACAAGACAGTAGTCATGCCGGGAGGGATCACTGACCACAACATCGGAGAACATCGCATCGGTCCAGAGCGGCGATGTGGTCAGAGCGCCTCCGGGGATTGTTGCAGGCGTTCCGATGGCTGCTCCGTTAGGCTCATAGCTGCCGTCACCCTTGGAACGGCGGATGCTCACTTGAACGCCCTGGGCAGGCGGCGTGCCAGTGTGGGACAGAACGACTTTGGCCATCGTGATCTTTATCTGGTCAACACCGTCAGGCGGCGTGATCTCAAAGTACTCCGAGTCAGCGTGACCCGGACCGAGGGTGTGTGATTGGTTCAGTGCGGAGACCCCGGCCCAACCATCGAAGTAGGCCAGCTCGGTTTCATCCGACCATGTTGTCCCATCCTGGGTCGTTGTCTCACTCTGCGTCATGATGTCGTAGGAAAGCGCGAAGTCGTTGACATCTTCGGCTACGACCGCCGCGGTTCCGCCGTTGTACTGGCGCGTGAGCGGATCGCCCGGCGTCCCCGACCATTCGTATCGGATCGTCTCGGGACTGGAGTCGTTGTTGCGGTCAGCCACGGCGAACTCGATCACCGTGGCCGAACGTTCGGTGAACGTCTGAGCGCAGAACAGCTCGCCGGCGATCTGCTCGGCCACTAAACACGCCTCGGTCGTCGTCCGAGCCGGGCTCTCGCCATCGGGTATGGCCCTGCTGGCCAGAACCATGGCCGATCCAAGTCCGCCAATCAGAATACCCATTATGGCCACGCTCGCCGTGAGTTCGACCAATGTAACGGCAAGTTGTCGCTGATGGATTCCGCGCGTCATCACTCTTCTTCAATAGGAGGTACTTCCGGTGGGAGAGGTTCTTTGGGCTCTTCGGAGGCCTCCAACACGGTGACCCGACCCGTCTGTGCATTCAGGGTGAGAGTTATTTGATACTGACCGACGGCCACAATAATGGTTCCACCGCTGCTGGGTACACCGTAGCCGTCGAAGATGACCTCGGTGTCACCCCCGAAATCCGCCGACGTGATCGTCGAGGCATAGGGCTCGTCGGATATCGACACTGTATAAGGCTCAGACGGGTGATCCGGGTCTTGCATGCCGACGAGCGTGTAGAAATCGTTGCCCACATCAAAGTCGATGGTCTGAGCGGTGCTGGTGATCCTGGCCTGTCGCTGGGCAAGACCGAAATCAGCTATGATCCTTTTCGTCGCGGCGTCGATATGCTGCTGTGTAAGGAAGTTGGCGAACCGTGGCACGGCGATGCCGGCGACGATGCCGACGATCACAACTACGAGGATTGCTTCGACAAGTGTAAACGCCGGCCGAGGATCTCGACGAACGTGCATTTTGTGTGATCTGGTGTTCATACCTCACCATGAGAGGCTAATGCCAATTGAAGAAGTCCGTCCCACAAAATGAAAGTCCGTCCCACAGACTCTTTCTTGTCAGGCTGCGAACCTCGAGAATGCCGCCGGGCTGGAGCCATAATCAGGAGTATATTCGTAGCCGATCACTCCGCCACACTCCCACCCCCGCGGAGTTCTATCAGCCTCTTCGGATCTGTGACGCCGACGTCGCCAAGATCCGAATCGGTCGCGCTGATCCCGAAATAGCCGTGCGAAAGGACCGCGACCCACCCGACGGACCCCTCGGCCGGGTCGGCATCGGCCGGCATCGCCTTCACGTGGACCGTGTCCAGGTTGTTGGTCGGGTTCACTGGGAACGGCTTGCGCAGATACGGACCGTAGAGATAGGGATTGCCGTACGTCGACTTAGTCTCGCCCGCAACGTTGGTGTACATCAGGAGCTGGTCGACGAACTTGTCACCATCGGGTGTATCGGTTCCCGGAGTATAGCCGGGGTACTTGCCGTGCTCGGCATAGTAGCAGTCGATGGCCTTGCGCACGTTGGTGAGCGTCGCCTGCAGGGCGTTGGCCGTTGCGCGGCTTGTGGCGGCCGACATACGAGGTACTGCGATGGCAGCAATAATTCCGATAATCGTCACCACCATCACGAGTTCGACAAGACTGAACGCGTACCTTGTACTTCGAGTCGCCGTGCGTGGTCGGGCGTATCCCATGGCGCCTCCTGTGAGAAGCTTACAATAGCTGTGTGGGCCGCGCAGCGAAAAGGCCGCGTGAGAGAAGCAGTCGGACTCGACCACGCGGCCTGGATTGCCGTGTCGTATTCTATCCGTTTCCGGACCCGGCGTCATAGCGTATCATGCGGCACGGAGGGACACACGCGGTCTTGCCGCCTGCGCGGCAAGCCGACTAGGACTAGTATGTGTAATACTTGTTTGTCTTCTCATCCTCGTCATCGGTGTTGGCGATAATGTCGCCCGTCTGGTAGTTATAGACCCACCCCATCGTCGTGTCGGTGGTTTCGTCGACGGCAGTGGTCAGATCCGCAGCAGTGGACATGATCACGCCCTTCTCGCCGATGTTGGGCCCCACAGGGATCGGCGGGAAGCTGCCGCGCAGATAGGGGCCGTAGATGTGCGTGCCGGCTGTGGTCCCTACGGCGCCCGACGCGTCGGTCTTTTTCGTGAGGTGCTCGATCAGCTTGGCTTCCGTATTCTCCGGCGTTCCCGGCCAGTTGCCGCTATGCTCGGCGGCGTACATGTCGATGGAGTTTCGCAGGCTGGCGAGGCTACCCCGCAAAGCCGACTCACCCGCCCCTCGTGCACCGCGGCTGATACGGGGCACGGCAATGGCCGCGATCACGCCGATAATGACGACCACAATCACCAACTCGACCAGACTGAACGCCCGCGCTCGTGATTCCCTTTTCATCATCGTTCACTCGCCTTCCAATAAGACTCGATACCCGACCGGGTCGGATCGGGGATTATGTACGTAGGACAACATCGGACAACACCGACGCATACAATCAGATATCGTTGCCCGGCGAATTCTACTTTAGTCTCGTGTCAAGGTTCCTGCATCGTTCACCTTCAGCATAGCCTCTCCGTCGTGGCATGCGAATCGGACCTCATCCCCCGAGACGGCTGTCAGGGTGCAACCATCGACCGACTGCCCGATCCGCAGCCAGGCCTCGTCCACTATCGCTATTTTCAGACGTTCCTGGGCTATCACACCGTTCAGACGGTGCAGCGTCACGAATGTGGCATGTCCCATGCGCCCCCGTTGCTCGATGGGATTGAAACCGGGGTGATTCTTATCGGTCGCGGTCCCGTGCAAATTGCGGTTCAACACGGCCTCGGGCGGGGCGAACAAATCGCGGATCGGTAACCGCGCGTTGTACACCGCCACGGCGCGCGGGAAAGGCAGCTCCGGCATCGACAGCGTTGGTGCGACATCCGAAGGGGACATCGAGATCGTTGCCGCGGAGGGCGTCTTTTCAACCGCCTCGGCAACAGCCGGCTCCACGGTGCCGTTCGACAGAAAGCACCGATCAACAATCAGAGCGATTCCCACGCAGAGCATCACACCCAGGTACGTCGATCTCTTGCGGCGCGACATCACGCACCCCCCTTGTCAGACGGTGTCTGCGATGTCAGTGCCGAGAATAAACTGATAGTCAGCGCGGCGTTCCGCTCATCGGAGACTGCATCTTTGCGCCTTTTTCCACGATCAACCTTGAGGTGGCTGACATCCGCCCAGAAGTCGGTGTTCTCAATCGATTTCAAGAACTCCACCAGATCGGGCAGCGAACCGGTCACCTCGTACGCATACCGCTGCTCGAGCAGATCGGGGTATTGTCGCGCCGACAATGGATGGTGTTTCACAATCCGAAGCCCATGGCGCAACGCAGTCGTTGAAAGAGCCTGGAAGTACGTCTCGATCGGCGTCTCCGTGGGCAATCGTCCAGTCTTAGCCAGCTCCGCCTGACGGCCTGCCAGAACCGCGTGCTGCTCCTGACTCGCAGCTTCCGTAGTCAGGCGATCCTGCCTCGCCTGATGAATCAACCGCTTCAGCCTCCCTATGTCGGCATTGGTGTGATTCTCTCGCACCATGGTCAGCCACACGAATCCTATCAGGCAGGCGGCAACCACACATCCGCACAGCGCGTCAATAATACGCACGGGCCAATTAACCTTTGCACGCATGGCTACCACTCGCAAATCAATTCGAAGCGGAAATAGGAACCATCCAGCACCGGCTCCAGACGAAGATGCTCCAGTATCACCCCGGTAAACACCGCCGTCTCCTTCAGGTTGCTTGCAAACGCCAGCGGCTCGGATGCGTCCATGGCGAAGCCTGCGATTCGCAACATGCGGGGCGCGTCGATCACGACAACAGCCGGTATCTCATCCGCGTCTAAGTCCCGAACGCGAACCACCTTCTTTCTTCCACCCCCGGGCGGCGGTGCGGCTGGGTCCGTGGCAATCGAAACAAGCCAGCAACCTTGAGGCATGCATTGGTCAATCATCGCGAACATCGCTGACCAGGGACGTTTCGATCGCAGAGCCGCGGCACGCTCAAGCTGGGAGCCCACCTCATCCATCAGGGTTGTCAGTGCCGCTAAATCGGCGCGCATTCTCGTCAACTCCGCCTGGAGCCGTCTGTTTTGGAGACCCAGCTCAGTCGCCTCCGCCCGCTGCACCCGGTCAATCGTCAGCGGTACGGCCAGGACCGCGGCCGCCAACAGGATCGATATGGCCCACGCTTTGATGCGGCGGCGCTTCGCCTGGGCGAGCTGCACGGTTTCCGAAATGAGATTGATCCGGACCATGCTTCGTTCACTGTCCGATCGCAAGCCCTATGGCAAGCGCAAGGACCTCCAATCGTTGTTGTTGTCCGACGGCCGTGCAGCGCAACCGGTAGCCATCGCCGTCGAGATAGCCCGAAGCCCGCCGCACCGGGATTCCCAAGGCAGCGCTCAGGAACTCCGGCAGATTGCGCATCACCGCGCCGCCGCCGACCAGGATCAGATCCCCAACCGAACGACGCGGATAGCAGCTAAGCACGTACTCATAGGAACGCTTCACTTCGGAAGCGAGTTCTTTAAGTTCGCTGCGCACCGTTGCCAGCAGGATCGCTCCCACGTCGTGGTCAGGGGCGTCTCTCGACCCCCGGCGAACACCGCGCCCGGTAAGGGCGATGCCGTGCTTACGTTTATGAACCTCGGCGGCCTTGGTGCTCAATTGCAGCGAGCCCGCGATTCGCTCGGTCCAGGTGTTACTGCCCGAACCCGCCCGGCGCACGACAACCGGAACGTCATCGACACACAAAACCAACCGGGTCTCTGCGTGGCCAACGTCCAGAACGCCCCACACTTCCGCGGGATCCCGCGGACTCAGGTGCGCGCCGAATCTGGCGAGCGCCGCAGCGGCGACGTCGATGCGCGTGCACAGCAAACCGGCGTCACCACACGTCTTGAGCGTTTGTGCGAGCACGTCACGACCGGCTGCCACTCCAATGGCATTGGGAGCAGGTACCTTCGTCGGCGGCAAGGACCAGTGCCTCGTCTCGAGGTCTTTGCCCCGCTCGTTCGCCAGGCGCTCCACTTCCCAACGGACCACCTGCGATGCGTTGGAATCCTCACCCGCCAAGACCGCCGCCGGTAACTCGAGGGCATGAAACTCAACATCCGGTGGGTTCAGGGCCGCCACAACGCTGCGCCCTCGAAAGTCCACCTGTTCCACGCAGCTTCGGATGCGTTTGATTCGCCGCTGTGCATGTTCATCATTGTCCGATGCCTCGACCGGCCACTCACTTTCCGCAATATGAGTCACCATATACCGGTCGGCTGAACACGTAAGCTGAGCTGCGCACACACCATTTGCCCCGATATCCAGCCCGATCGGGGTTCGTTTGTGTCGACGGCCTAGCAGCGATACCATTGTGGGTGGCTCCGTTGATCAGCGCATGGCCGACGTCATATCAAACAACGGCAGGAACAGCGAAATCGCAACCAAACCGACGACCAGACCCATGCCGATCAGAATGACCGGTTCGATCAGCCGCATGGACGCATCGATCAACTCGGTGTTCGTCTCGTCGAGCATGTCGGCGCAGTAGGTCATGGCGCCGCCGGGCTTCCCACTGTCCTCGCCCGTACGGATCGCTTGGCAGATGAACGGTTCGACCATGCCTGATTGCTCGAAGGCACTGCTGAGCTGCCCACCGGAGGTCACCGAGTTCTCCAAATCGTCGAACAGCGCTTGAAAGCGGTTGTTCCGCGTTGACTCGCGGGCGAGCTCCAGCGTATCCAACACGCCGACGCCCGTTTCCAGTAACATTCCCATCGTCCGAAAGACCTGCCCCTGAATCAGGCGGGATCGGACCTGCCCGATCATCGGTATGCGCACCTGGACGTTGCTCAGCCACTGCCGCCCAGCAACACTGGTAAACACCAACACGGATGCAGCGACGAGTGCGGCGCCAAGACCAATCGCCGCGTACCAATAGTCCGCAAGCCACTGGCCGATCGAGAGCAGCAGCTTCGTCGTCACCGGGGTCTCGACGTGGAGCTGCACGAACATCTCGTTAAACCGGGGAAGCACGAAAAAGAGCATGGTCAGAAGAATGCTGCCACACATGCACATCAGCAGCGCGGGATAGGCAAGTGAACCGAGGACTTTGTTACGCAATTTGCGCTGCCTTCCCACCCTCAGAGCGAGATGCTCGAACATCTCCGTCAGCGTCGCACTCGCCTCACCGGCCGCCACAACCGCGCAATAGACTGGATCAAACGTGTGGGGATGCTTGCGGAATGCGTCGGTCAGTCTCGCACCTTCTTCCAGGTCGCCGATGAGTTGCTCGAGGAGCGCGGCCTGACCAGGTTTGCGCATCTGCCGCTTGATCGCCATGATCGCCGGTACGACACCGCTGCCGGCGCGCAGCAACATCGCCATTTGTCGCGTGAATAACACGAGTGTCTTGAGCGGCAGCCGGTTAGTCCTGGATGAACCGGCGGTGCCCGCATGGGCCTTCCGATCCGATCTCTCGGCGATCTGGGTGACGTAAAGCCCACGACGCCGAAGGTTCTCGACGGCCTCTTTCGTGCTGGACGCCTCGATCGTGTCATTCGCCGGGCATCCATCGACATCAATGGCGTCATAAGTGAGGATCATATCGGCACCTCAGCTCCCATGCCCGTAGGATCCCCCACATCCAACGCTTCGGACCGGGTGACGCGCATCACCTCTTCCAACGTCGACTCACCATGCTCTACGAGGTCCAGCGCCTTTTCACGCAACGTGCGCCACCCAGTCTGGGCCAGGTATACGCGGATTTCCGTCTCCGACGTGCCCCGATGAATCAGTCGCTTCAGTTCCGTATCCAGCAGCATGACCTCATAGATGCCGATCCGCCCTCGAAAGCCGGTATTGTTGCATTCGCGGCATCCTTCGCCCTTTTGAAACAGCTCGTTCGTGCGGTGCTCCCATCCGACATTCTTGAGAAGATCGGGTGTGGGATAGTACGACGTCTTGCACGACAGGCAGATGGTCCGGGTGAGACGCTGGGCGACAAAACCGAGCACGGACGCGGTGAGCAGATACGGCTCGATACCCATGTCGAGCAATCGCATCACACCGCCCGGACAGTCATTGGTGTGCAGGGTCGAGAGCACCATATGGCCTGTCAGTGCAGCCTGGATCGCCACCCGGGCTGCATCCTCGTCACGGATCTCACCTACCATAATGACATCCGGATCCTGGCGAAGCACCGATCGCAGCGTGCGCGAGTACGTCAGGCCGATCCGCTCATTCACCTGGATCTGATTGATCAACGGAAGCTGGTACTCGACGGGGTCCTCGATGGTTACGATGTTCGTGGCCTCATTCCGCAATAGGTCGAGCGCCGAATAAAGTGTCGTGGTTTTGCCGCTCCCCGTCGGTCCGGTCACCAACATCAAGCCGTATGGGTTGCGGATCATCGTTTCGATCGCGGCGCGGTCCCGCCCGCGCACACCGAGCGATTCAAGCTCGAAGCTGAGGTTCGCCTTGTCCAGGATTCGAAGAACCACTTTCTCGCCGAGCACTGTGGGCATGGTGGACACGCGCAGGTCGATCTCGCGTCCGTCGGCCACGATGTGTACCCGTCCCTCCTGCGGAAGACGTTTCTCGGCAATGTCCATCCGCCCGATGACCTTGACGCGCGATACGATGGCGGCGTGCGTCGTTTTGGGAGGTTTAAGCATCTCGCGTAGATGACCGTCGATCCGGTAGCGGATGTGAGTACCGTCGCGATCCGGCTCGATGTGCACGTCACTCGCACCGGCCCGCAGCGCCGTCAGGATCGCCAGATTGACCAGGTTGACAATGGGGCTGCCCTCAACCATTTTGTCGAGGTCGGCAACCGGGCCCTCATCAATCGCCTCGATTTCGGAGATGTGAACGTCGCTTTCCTCGATCGAGGCGAGAAACGAATCCACGTTGACTTCCGCTGCCAGGTACTTGTGCTGGTACTCCTGGAGGTTCTCATCGAGCGCGAGCACCGGGCGGATCGCGCAACCCGTCAGGTTGCGCAGGCGATCCTGCACCGGCAGGGACTGCGGCTCCACCATCGCGACGGTCAGCTCGTCGCGCACACGAAACAGCGGCAGGACGCGGAGACGCTCAGCCTCCTCCTTCGGGATGGACTTAGCTACCTTCGGGTCGATCAGCCCGTGGTGCAGTACGCACCCTTTCACCGCCAACCGCTTCGACAGCGCTTGGACCATCGCCGCGGCACTGATTGCACCGATATCGACAAGCGCGCTGCCGATTCGTCCGCCGGCCTCCTGCTGCCTCGCCAGGGCCTCGGCAAGCTGCTCGGGCGTGATCAGCCCGTCTCTAACGAGTTGATCACCGAGTCGAACCGCGTTTTCAATCGTAAGATTCGCCATCCTACACATACCCTTGACTCGCCGCGCGGGCACACGCCATCAATCGCTCGTTCCGAAAACGGCAGTGTGTCAAGGACAACCTTTCAATCCGCCAATCCCCAATCAATCGACAATCGACAATCACAAAAAGCTCCTGACGGCATCCTGGACGTCTTGGAAGAATCTGAACCGCCCTGAGACACCGGTCAGTTCGAGGATTTCGCGACACGTTTGTGGCACATTCGCCAGCTTGAGGCTTGTCGCCCGGTCGGCCAGCTCTTCCGTGGCAGCCAGCAACCCTTCGACGGCGGCGCTGTCCAGATAGGGAACCTCGCGCATCGCGACGACGACGCGCGGGTTCGGCAACTTCACCCGTTCCAGCAG